>DASYAP010000299.1:0-3420 GCA_036501265.1 Solirubrobacteraceae bacterium
CCAACAGAATCATCTCGACCGGCAAAGCGCCGAACGCGTATGTCGGCGTAAGCCTCGATCCGACTGTCCCGGGCGGTGCCGCGATCTCCAAGACGGCGACCACCGGCGCAAACGGGTGTCGGCAGTCGGCAATCGTGCCGGGCGGCCCGGCCTCGAAGGCGGGACTGAAGCCGGGCGACCTCATCACGGCCGTCAACGGCAAGCCCGTGAGCTCGGTCGACCAGTTCGTGGGAACGGTCGCCACCTACGCGCCCGGCGACACCGTCACCTTTACCGTCAAGCGTGACGGACAGACCAAGCAGATCAAGGTGACGCTCGGGGCGCAGCCGAAGAGCCCGCAGACCTGCCGCAGCAGTGGCGGTGGGGGCGGCGGCGGCCTGATTCCTTAGCCGTCACCGGTGGTGGCGGCGGGTTGATTCGGTAGGCGTCACCGGGCGCCGCGGGCGGGGCCACATAAGCGCGGCGGCTCTCTGCGCGCCAGTCCGCGCTCTGCGCGAGTCTGCGCGGCCGACCGCTACGCCGGGGCCGTCTGCGCGAGCTGCGCGGCCGACTGAACCTGGGCCAAAGTTCGTTCCATCAGCTCGCGATGAACGGCACGGGTCCGCCCTTCGCGTCTGCGCCAGGTTCCGTCTGACTCGAGAATCCAGCCGAAGGTGTCGTCGGCCAGACACCGTTCGAGCGTGTCGTCCAGCTCGTCCTGCAGCTCGGGCGCCTCGATCGGGACGAGCAGTTCCACTCTGTTGTCCAGGTTGCGCGGCATAAGGTCGGCCGACCCGATGTAGTAGCGCCGCTCCTCGCCGCGATGGAAGGCATAGATACGGGAGTGCTCGAGAAACCGGCCGACGACGGAGACCACGCGGATCGTCTCAGAGACTCCCTCGACCCCTGGCCGCAGGCAGCAAATACCACGCACATTCAGATCGATTGGCACTCCGGCCTGAGACGCGCGGTAAAGCGCCTCGATGCACCGCTGGTCGACCAGCGAGTTCATCTTCATCACGATCCGTGCGGACTCGCCGGCCTCGTGTGCCGCGACCGTCTTCGCAATCTCCTCGATCAGGGGCTCGCGCATTGAATCGGGCGCGACAAGGATCTTGCGCTGGCGCCGAGGGTGGCCATAGCCGGTCAGCGTGTTGAACAGACTTGCCACCTCCTGGCCCAGCGCATGGTCCGTGGTGAACAAGCCGAAGTCCTCGTAGAGGCGCGCGGTCCTGGCATGGAAGTTGCCCGTCCCGATCATCACGTAATGGCGGACTCCCTCGCCCTCGCGGCGGATTACCAGGATGGCCTTCACGTGGGTCTTCAGTCCCGGGATGCCGTGCACAACGTGCGCCCCCACCTCTTCAAGGGCGCGCGACCAACGGATATTGCGGCGCTCGTCGAACCGAGCCTTGAGCTCCACCATGCAAACCGCCTGCTTGCCGTTCTCGGCGGCATGGATCAGCGCCGGCACCAGCGCCGAGTCGTCCGAGGTCCGATACACGGTCATCTTTATTGCAAGCACGCCGGGGTCCTCGGCGGCCTGTCGCACAAACCGCTCGACGCTTGTGGCGAAGGAGTGATACGGGAAATGGACCAGCACCTCGCCGGCCCGCATCGCGGCAAAGACGTCCGGTTGGTCGTCGGACGCGGCCGGGCCGGGGACGAGAGCGGGGTGCGTGAGCGGTGTCCAGGAGCTCTGACGAAGGTCGGTGTGGCCGTCCACGTCGGCGAGCTGCCAGAGGTCTGAGAGGTCGAGCAGACCTTCGACGTCGTAAACCTGCACCTCTTCCACGCCGAGCCACTCGACCAGCCGTGAGCGCAGCACGGGATCCATGCCGGCGCCCACCTCGAGGCGCACCACCTCGCCGAACCGGCGCCGGCGAAGCTCGTCCTCGACCGCCTGGAGCAGGTCGTCGGCCTCGTCCGAGATCTCGAAGTCTGCGTCCCGGGTGACCCGGAAGAGCTCGTAGCTGATGATCTCCATCCCAGGGAACAGCGCGTCGAGGTGGTTGGCGATGATGTCCTCGAGCGGGATGTAGGTGTCCTTTGCGATTTCGACAAATCGCGGCAGCACCTCCTTGGGCACCTTTACGCGCGCGAAGACCTCCTGGTCGAGCTCGGGGTCGCGCAGGCGGACGATGAGGCTCAAAGACAAGTTGGAGATGTAGGGGAACGGTCGTCCCGGTCCAATCGCCAATGGGGTCAGGACAGGGAAAATCTGGTCCTGGAAGCGCCGGTCGATCTCATCCGCCGAGGTGACCGACTGCCGGCAGTCCACAATCGAGATGCCGTGTTCGGCGAGCGCCGGGCGGACGGCGCGCTCGAATGCGCGTGAGTGACGTCGGTCCTGCTCGCTGACCGTACTGGCGATCGACCGAACCGTCGCCGTCGGCGAGAGGCCGTCGGGGCCGCGGGCATCGATCCGGGCATCGATCTGGTCGTGCCGGCCCGCCACTCGGATCATGAAGAACTCGTCGAGGTTGGTGACGAAGATCGCCAGAAACTTCACCCGCTCCATCAGCGGCAGCGACTCGTCCTCGGCGAGCTGCAGCACGCGATCGTTGAAGTCAAGCCAGGAAAGCTCGCGGTTGGTGTAGAGCTGTGGGTCCGTCAGGTCACGCGCCGGTGTCGCGGCTGCGACCGCCTGCTCCGGCGCCTGGACGGCGGAAGCGGCAACCATCTCGGCGCGGGCGTCCTGCATGCACTAACTGTATCTGCGGCGGGCGGATCGCCTAGCACCGGCCGCTGCGCGCTCTCAGGCGATCATCAGCTTGCGTCCGAAGACGCGCGCGAAGGTTTCTCCGTCGCCGTAGCGATCGACGCTCCAGTGCGGCAGCGCGACGCTCTCGCTCGGGGCCGCCACGTGAAGCTGGATTTCGTCTCCGTCGCTGCGCAGCAGGACCTGGGAGACCGCCTGATCCCGGCCGCGCTCGAGGTGCTCGGCCAGCCTCACGATTACCGCGCACCGCGCGATCAGGTCCTCGTCCTTGGGCTGCGCAACCGGCGCGAGCTCGCCGAGCTTCGGTATGCCCTTGCGGTGGTAACGCGCGATGCACGCGATCAGGGCCCGCTCGCGCGGATCGAAACCGGGCAACTCCGCAGAGAGAATCAGGTACTGCGAGTGCTTGTGGTGGTCGTCGTAGGCGATTGTCATGCCGACGTCGTGCAGCATCGCGCCGGCCCAGAGCAGCTCGCGCTCGCCGGAAAGCGGCTGGATTACCCCCTGCTCGGTCAGCGAGTCAAACATCTGCAATGAGAGGCGAGCGACGTGCTCGACGTGTGCCATATCCGACTCGTACTGGATCGCGAGGTTGGTCACCGCCGCGCGGCGGACGTCCGCGAACACGGGGTTCCGGCCGTCCCAATCGGCAAACAGCGTCCGCGCGAAGAAGACGCCCTCGCGCAATCCGGCCTCCGTGACCTCGACTCCGTCGAAGC
>DASYAP010000300.1:0-15073 GCA_036501265.1 Solirubrobacteraceae bacterium
CACGCGGGTCAGCTCAGCGCCCAGCCCGCCGGCCACGGCACCGCCTTCACCCCCGGCCGGCCTTTCTCCCCCGGCGAGCGCGTCACAGTCACCGCCACGTTCCGATCGCCCACGGCCGGCACAGCCTCAGGAGCGCGCGGCGCAAAGCAGATCAGCTATTCGTTCTCCATCGCGCGCCCCGCGAGCTATATGAGTCGCCGCGACCCGGGGGTCAGCACCGATCGCGCAGCGCAGACTGGCACCGGGACGGCGAGCAGTTCACGCCCGCGGACTCACACCCTCGTGACCGAGCCGGGGTTCAAGCCTCCAATCGTGACTGTCAAGGGCAAAGGCGTCGACGCCGCTGCCGGGGACGTCTTTCTCGACGCTGAGCATTCCGTCCAGAACGCGGCGTACATCCTCAATCCTCGAGGGAGTTTGCTCTGGTACCGCCCCTCGGCGAGCAAGGGATCGGGTCTGGCGGTGCGCAATACCCGCGTACAGAGATACGACGGGGAGCCGGTGCTCACGTACTGGCAGGGCCACACCGTAAGGCGGCCGGGCGCCGGCCGCGGGGTGGATTTGATTCTCAACAAGCACTACCAGACGATCCACACCGTCAGTCCGGGTAATGGCCTCAAAAGCCAGGGGGCCGACTCGCACGAGTTCCTGTTGGGACACGAGGGCAAGGAGGCCACCGCGTTCATCGAGGTCTGGCAGCCCACGCAAGCCAACCTCACGTCCGTAGGCGGTCCTCCAGACGGGGCGACGTTCGACTGGATCATCCAGGAGATCGACATCGCAACCGGCAAGGTAATCTGGGAATGGCACACGCTGGGGCATGTTCCGGTCAATTACAGCTACTCCACGTACGTCACGGGGGTGCCGTATGACTACTTCCATATGAACTCGATCCAGCAGCTTCCCGACGGCAACATCCTTATCTCCTCGCGCGACACCTGGGCCGTCTACCTGATCAACAAGAAGACCGGACGGATCATCTGGAGGCTCGGCGGCAAACACTCCAGCTTCAAGATGGGACCCCGCACGAACTTCGAGTGGCAGCACGACGCCATCCTGCATGACAACGGTCTGCTCACCCTCTTCGACGACGCCGCGTCGCCCAAGGAGGAGAGCGAGTCGCGCGCGCTGCAGCTCCATATCAACACGGCCGCGCACCGGGCCACCCTCATTCACGCGTTCAAGCACAAGCCGCCTGCCCTGGCCACCGCTCAAGGAAGCGTTCAGATGCTTGCGAACCACAACGTCTTCGTCGGGTGGGGAAGGGCGCCATATTTCTCGGAATACACGCCCAGCGGCAGACAGGTGTTCGCCGGGTCGTTTCGCCCGCCGATCCAAAGCCAACGTGCGTATCGCTCCCATTGGGTCGGAGCCCCGCTGCAGCCGCCGGCGGTCGTCGTGAGGCGCTCGACGAAGACGGGATGGGACACGGTCTATGCCAGCTGGAACGGATCGACCCAGGTGAGAAAGTGGCAGGTGCTCTCCTCAGCAAGCATGACGGGGCCGTTCACCAAAGTCGGCTCGCCGGTTTCGTGGTCGAGCTTCGAGACCAAGATCCGCGCGCGGCAGTCCGCCTACTTCAAGGTCGAAGCCCTCGGCGCACACGGAGCGGTCCTTCGCACCTCGGCGGTAGTCGCGGGGCCCTAGGACGTCCGCGCAGGCTGCCGCGAACAGCCCGATGGGAGAACCGTGACCGGAGGGGGAGTGGTCAGAGAACGGATTCGTCACGTCGGTTTGAGCGCTGTGTCGGCGGCGGCGATTGGTTGCGTCGCGACCACAGCTGTGGCGCTGGCCGCCCGCCCCGGAACACCTGGACGTCCAGCCGCGACCCAAGGTCTCGACGTGCTGCCTTTCCCGGGCACACCCGACGCGGCGTCTAAAACCAACGTCGACTTCCCCGCGGTCTCCCGCGTCCAGGTGAGACGCGTCCTGGTTGTGGGCTCGCGCAGCGGAATCCACGCCGGTCACCTGAGCGCCCAGCCCGCCGGCCACGGCACAGCCTTCTCCCCGGACCGCCCTTTCTCGCCGGGCGAGCGCGTCTCGGTCACGGCGACGTTCCGTTCAGCCGCCTCCGGGGCCGCGACGGGCGCACCCGGGGCAAAACAGGTGCGCTTCTCGTTCTCCGTGGCGCTCCCCGCGGGCGTTGCGAGCAGCGGCAACTCGCGTGCCCGGGCCGCTGACGCGACGCCTGGCCACCCACGCCCCGCCGCCGCGTCACTACGGCGCACGCACACGTTCGTCACCCAGCCTGGCTTCACCCCTCCCGTCGTGACGATGAGCGGCAAGGACACCGACCCCGCCGTAGGGGACATCTTCCTCGACGCCGTGGCCTCGGGGCAAAATGCGGCCTACATCCTCAATCCTCGAGGAGCCCTGCTCTGGTACCAGCCGGCCGCATCCAGCCAGGGACGCCGCGTGGCGATCCACGATGTCCGTGTGCAGAGATACAAGGGACACCGCGTGCTCACCTACTGGCAGGGCCATACGGTCGACCCGCCGGGCGGGGGCCGCGGAGTGGACTTGATGCTCAACAATCACTACCAGACGATTCACACCGTCAGTCCAGGTAATGGCCTCGAAAGCCGCGGCGCCGACTCGCACGAGTTCCTTCTGGGACACCAGGGCAAGGAGGCCACCGCGTTCATCGAGGTCTGGCAGCCCGTGCAAGCCAACCTCACGTCCGTGGGTGGTCCTCCAGACGGAGCGACATTCGACTGGATCATCCAGGAGATCGACATCGCAACCGGCAAGGTGATCTGGGAGTGGCACTCGCTAGGGCACGTTCCGGTCAGCTCAAGCTACCTGCCGTACTCGAGCGCAGCGCCATACGACTATTTCCACATGAACTCGATCCAGCAACTTCCCGACGGCAACATCCTTATCTCCTCGCGCAACACCTGGACGGTTTACTTGATCGACAAGAAGACCGGACGGATCATCTGGAGGCTCGGCGGCAAACACTCCAACTTCAAAATGGCACCGCACACAAACTTCGAGTGGCAGCACGACGCCATCCTGCATAACAACGGTCTGCTCACCCTCTTCGACGACGCCGCGTCGCCCAAGGAGGAGAGCGAGTCGCGCGCGCTCAAGCTCCACCTCAACACGACCAACCACCAGGTGACGCTTGTGCACCAGTACCGTCATTCGCCGCCGACGCTCGCGACCAGTGAGGGCAGCGTTCAGCTCCTCCCGGACCACAATGTCTTCGTCGGCTGGGGCAACAAGCCTCACTTCTCGGAATACACGCCCAACGGAAGGCAAGTCTTCAGCGGGTCGTTCCGCAGGCCGGTCAATTCCTACCGCGGGTATCGCTTCGACTGGGTCGGGAGCCCGCCACAGCCGCCGGCGATCGCAGTCAGATCCTCCAAGACGGCAGGACACGACCTCGTCTACGCGAGCTGGAACGGAGCCACCCAGGTGAGAAAGTGGCAGGTGCTCGCTTCCACGAGCCAAACCGGACCATTCCAGGAGGTCGGCTCGCCCGTTTCGTGGTCGGGCTTTCAGACCAGGATCCATACGCGGCAGGCCGCCTACTTCAAGGTGCGAGCGCTCGGCGAACGCGGGGCCGTCCTTGATACCTCTGCGGTGGTCGCGGGACCATAGATCCTCTGGCCCGATGCTTCCGGGCCTCTTAGACTGAGACAAGCGCGATGACCGTCAATCTCACCCGCATCTACACGCGCCTCGGCGATGGCGGCGAGACCCATCTGGGCGACATGAGCAGGGTCTCCAAGACCCACCCGCGCATCGAGACTTACGGCACGGTGGACGAGTTGAGCGCCCAAATCGGCGTCGCCCTGGCGATGGGCGGGCTTCCCGACCATTATGCCGACTGGCTCCGGCGGATCCAGAACGATCTCTTCGACCTCGGCGCCGACGTCTCGGTCCCGCTTGACGAGCCCTCGGGACGCGAGCGGCTGCGAGTCTCGGGCGGTCAGGTCGAGTGGCTCGAGCAGCGCTGCGATGAAGTCAACGCTGACCTTGAGCCGCTGAAGTCGTTTGTGCTTCCCGGGGGCACTCCCGGCGCGGCACAGCTTCACGTCTGCAGAACTGTCTGCAGGCGAGCCGAGCGCCTCGCGGTCGCGTGTGCCGAGTTGCTCAACCCGGAAGTCGTGCGCTACCTGAACCGGCTCTCGGACCTGCTGTTCATCCTCAGCCGCGGCGCCAACGAGGGTCGCGAGCCGCTGTGGGAGCCCGGGCGGTACAGGTAGGGGCGACCCAAGACGCCGATCACCCGTCCGGCTCGAAACTGACGGCAGCCTCGAAGTTCGCCCTCTTCGCGGCGCGGCGCAGCGTCGGGAGCACGCCGGGGCCGAGTAGCACGATGCAGATCAGGTCGGTGACGGCGCGGCCGGTGTCCCACCCGAGCGAGGTCGTCGCGTCGAACAGGAGATAGCGGTGCCACTGAACAGTGAAAGAGGCGCCTGGGAGGTAGGAGATTGAGCTACCCGGGTCAACCGAGAACGGCCAAAACTGGAGGTTGAGTAGCAACCCGAAGAGGTAGCCGGCGAGCACGCCGTAAGCGGCCAGCATCGCGATCTCGAGCTTGCCGCGGCAGGGCGGCAGAAGTCCAGCAAACAGCCCGACCCAGGCGCAGCCGAACATCTGATAGGGCATCCACGGGCCGACGCCGCCGGTGATGATCGCCGAGGCGAACAGCGAGATGCAGCCGAGGGCGAACCCGAAGCCGGGGCCGAACACGCGGCCGGCGAACACCAGCAGGAAGAACACCGTCTCGACCCCGGCGGTGCCGGCGCCGAGCAGGCGCAGGCCGGCGTTGATCGCCGACAGGACGCCGAGCATCGCGATCGCTTTGGAGTCGATGCCGCCGTCGGCAAGCTCGGCGAACACGACCGCGAGCACGAGGGCCAGCAACAGCCCGAACATGAGCGGTGGCATGTATGTGCTGCCGAAGTGGCCGGGCACGAGCAGGAACGGCCACAGGAAGCAGACGAAGCCGATGAGGGTCGCGAGTGTTGCGGCGACGATCGAGCGCCAGCGCATCCGGATCGCGGTGCGGCGAGGCCCGGGCCTACTCACTGGGACGACGCTCACGCGCTGATCTTCCCTGCAAGCGCGGTTGACCGGTCCAGTGCGTCAGCCACTTGCTCGGCCCTGAGGTAGCGCAGCGGCGTCAATATCTTGGCGATCTGCGGTGCGAAAGCCGGCGAGGCGAGGACGATCTCCGGAGTCGGGCCGTCGGCGATGAGGTCGCCGTCCCCCATCACCACCGCTCGGTCACAAGTGGCGGCCACGAACTCGACGTCGTGAGTTGCGATCACGACCGACCGCTGCTCGCCCGCGAGCCGCTGGATGATCGTGCGCAACGCCCGCTTGGCGCCGTAGTCCAGTCCGCGAGTCGGCTCGTCCAGCAGCACCACGCGCGGCGCAGCGCGAAGCTGGATCGCCAACACGACGCTCAGGCGCTGGCCCTCGGACAGCTCGCGCGGGTGCTCGTCGTCGCCGATTCCGGGCGCGAGCCGATCGAGCAGCTCCCGAGCGGAAGGGGATTTCGACGCCATCGATTCGCGGTCGGCTTGGGCAAGTTCTGCACCGACTGTGTTGAGGTACAGCAGGTCGCTCGGTGTCTGTGGCACCAGTGCGACCAATGTCCGAGCCTCTCTGGGCGGTAGTTCCTTGGGGTCCCGACCAGCGATCTCGACGGCGCCGGCCTGGCGGCGCCCGGCGCCCTGAATCGCCCACAACAACGAGGACTTACCGGACCCGTTGCGACCCATCAGAGCCGTGATCTCGCCGCTGCGCAGCGCGAGGTCAACGCCGCGCACAGCCACCACCTCGCCATAGCGCACCACGATCTGCCGAGCCCGCAGCGCCGTCTCGCCCGGGGCCGCGACAGGCGCAACGAGTGGCGGGGTAACCGGTAGACGGGCGCGCAGCGGGCCGGCCTGGCGGCGGGCATCGCGGACCGACAACGGCAGCGGCCGCCAGCGCGCAAGCCGGCCGAGCTCCACGACCGGCGGCGCGACCGTCGCTGTCAGCAGCATCTCCGCCGGCGGGCCGGCCACGGCGGTCCCGTCGCCGGGGAGGTGAATCACCGTGTCGGCGTACTGCACAACGCGCTCGAGGCGGTGCTCAGCGAGCACGACGGTCAGCCCCAGGTCGTGCACCAGGCGGGTGACCGCTGCCAGCACCTCCTCGGCAGCGGTCGGATCCAACGCGGAGGTCGGCTCGTCGAGGACCAGCACACGCGGATGCGCGGTCAGCACCGCGGCGATCGCTACCCGCTGCTGTTGCCCGCCGGAGATCTCGTGCAGAGGTCGCTGGCGCAACTCCGCCACGCCAAGGAGATCCAGCGCCTCCTCGACACGCTTGCGCATCACATCGGGCGGGATCGCCAGCTGTTCCAGTCCGTAGGCGAGCTCCTCCTCGACGGTGTCGGTGACGAACCCGGCGAGCGGGTCCTGTCCGACGACGCCGACGACGTCGGCGAGCTCGCGCGGCCGGTGCGTGGCCGTGTCACGACCGGCGACCGTCACCCGGCCTGCGAGCGTCCCGCCGGTGAAATGCGGCACGAGACCGTTGATTGCGCCCAGCAGCGTCGACTTGCCGACGCCCGTGCGCCCGACTATCAGACACAACTCTCCCTCCGGGATGTGTAGCGACAGCTCGCGCAACACCGGTCGCTCGGCACCGTCGTAGGTGATGGTGACGTGATCGAAATCGATCACGTCGATACCTCGGGCCGCGCGATCGGACTCCCGGCCGGCTCGGGCGGGCCGAGTCTCGATCCAGACACGCTCCGCCGCGGCGGCGGCGCCGCGAACGCGGCCACGCCGGCGATTAGGATCGCGATGGCCGGCAGCGCCGGCAGCCCCGGAAACCGCAGCGGCGAAAAGCTCGGGTTCAGATCGGCTGCGCTGTAGCCGGCGCTGAGATAGAGCACGACTGCGCTGACCACCCCGCACGCGGCGACGATCCACTCCGGCCCGCGCCAGGGATCGGGCCGGTAATGGGTGCGGTCGACGCGGCGGGCACCAAGCGCCAGTCCGGTGCTGCAAAGAACCGCGCCAGCCACGATCGCGGGGGTTGCGAGCAGCCGCGGGCCGCTGCCACTCAGCAACCCGTAGCAGCCCACGCACAAGCCGGTCATCCCGGCCAGCATCAGCGCTGCCGTCAGTCGCCGCGTGGTGCGGGTTGCCGAGCCGGTGCGCCCGTACCCGCGCGAATCCATCGCCGCCGCCAGCAGCACGGACCGCTCCAGCGCATCGGCCAGCACAGGGATCGCAATGGTCCGCAACGCCCTCCAGCCGCGGCTCTTTCCCGCCCGCAATCGGCGCGCCCGCGCGACCCGCTGGACGCTCTCCACCAGCTGCGGCGCCAGGCTGATCGAGACGACCACCGCCATCCCCAGCTCATACAGCGCACCTGGCAGCACCCGCAACGCCCGCTTGGGATTGGCGAGCGCGTTGGCGGCGCCGATGCAGCAGATCATCGTCGCCAGCCGCAGCCCGTCAACTGTGGCCGCCAGCGTCCCCTCCAGCGACACCGGGCCGCCGATCTGGACGCCCGCGTACCACTTCGGCATGGGGATGTGCGGCAACACAAACAGGATGTGGTCGCCCGGCTCGGTCCCAGAGGCGAACACCGACTGGAACACGATCCGCAACACGATGATGAACAGCCCCACAATCAGGTAGTACTTGAACGCACGCGCCCACGGCGCATCCGTCCGCCGGTTCGCGACCACGAACCCGAGCACGGACAGCGTCAGGATCAGCAGCAGCGGGTTGGTCGTGCGGTTGACGGCGACCACCAGCCCGAGCGCCCAGATCCACCATGCCACCGGATGCAGCGCGCGCGGTACCCGTCGACTGTCGTGCAACGCTGGGGCGCGGCGGCGAACGTTCAACGTTGCCGGACGCATCTAAGACCCCTCACTCACACCGGCGACGACGCCGGACCGTCCAGACGGCGCCGCCGCTCACCGCGAGCGCCAGGCACAAGCCGACCACCAGCGGTCCTGCAGACCCCGATGAGGTGCGCTCGGCTGTCGGCTGCGCCGCCACGATCGCCGGTCTCGTCCGTCGCGTAGGCGAGACCGGCGATGAGCCGGCCGCCGCGTGGCGGCTCCGCTGGTGCGCTCCTGACCGCTTTCGAGCCCGCCGCCGCTGCTGCCGATGCTCGGTCTTGGCCGGACGTTTGGCGGTGGATCGCCGGCCGGTTCTCACCCGAGACGCCGGAGCCGACGCGGAGTGTGTCGCGGTCGTGGGCGGGTTGGTGCTCGGTGACGCGGGGTGCGTCCCAGGAGTGCGGGCGGCCGCACGCAGCGTGCTCGGAGGGAATTTCGGCACACCCGAGCCGCGAGTACCGCCGACGTTGGACGCGCCGAACATCCATAGCTCCACCTCGCCCGGCTTGGGGACGTCGCCCATCGGCCCAAGCGGGCTGTACGTCCAGGAGTTATGGCCGGCAGGCGCCACCCAGTAGGACCAGTAGGCCGACGTGGAGGGGGTTCCGTTGCACGACTCCTGGCTCGCGGTCGGCTCCAAAGTGCCGCCGTCAAACGTCTGGTTGCCGATCCGGCAGACGAACGCCGCTCCGTCGTGCGCGTCGCCACCGGTAGTGAAGCCCGCAGCATGCAGGAGCGCGAATCCGGACGGCTGGCCGATCCCGCATCCGCGCGTCAGCGGTCCGCCCCAGTGGGCGAAGTCGACCGCCACGACGGTTCCACGATGTGGTGTGCAATCCGACAGCGGGGCGGCATCAGCCTGACCCGACGCGGCCGTCAGGACGCCGCAGCTGACGACACACACGGCCGCAAACGTCAGCCACCGTCTCATTGACCCGTGCTGTGGCGCAGGATGCCAAGCGACGACACGCCGGGGACGCGAAGCTCCGCCAGTCCGATCACCGGTTTGTCAATGGGCGCAGCGGAAACGGCTTACGGTCGAGCGCGAGAATCGCCTGGGCGGTGACCCACACCGGAGTGAGTGAGACACCCCGGGAATAGTCGATCGCGCCGCGGCGAGTGACCAGCGATCGCAAGTAATGAAGCGGCGACGGTGCGCCGTGGGTGTGGACTCGCGCCGGGTTGACTCCGGCCGCGGTCAGTCCCTGCACCGCCCAGGCCGTGGACTGGGCATTTGAGCTACCGCCCGGCTGCGCCGGAAAGCCGCCGTCCCGGCTCTGGGCGGCGCGCACGAACGCGACCGCGCGCCTTTGGGCGCGATGGTCGGAGGTGCCCGCGAGCCCCTCGAGCGCGGCGCCGGTGTCGTCGACATCGGCGAGGTCGCCGCGCTTCGCGAAGCTGAAGCCGCCGTTGGCGTCCTGCTGATGCACAAGCCAGCGCACCATCCGCGCGGGCGGGGGGACGCCGGCGGCGCGGAGCGCGAGTATCGCGAACGTGGTGAGGTTGACGTGCCCGCGGACGGAGCCGTTGGGCCGGATATCGCGCTTCAACGCGGCAAGCAGGTTGTGGCCGCCGAAGTTGGTCGCCGGCACCCCGGCGGCGCCCGCGACGAGGATCGTGCGCTCGAGCGAGCCCGGATCGTGGGCCACCGTCGCCTTGAGGTAGGCGAGCAGACTCCGGCCGCCGTGGGCGACGTGGGCCGGGTTGCGCCGGTCGGCGACGAGCGCCAGTGCCGCCCAGCCCGAGTAGAGCGCGCTTGACGGCTGACCACGGGCGAAGCCGTACCCGCCGTCGTGGTTCTGGGCACTGAGCAGGTACGCCAGCGGCGAGACGGCTGCCCGTGCCGCGCGCGCTCGCGATCTGACCTTCACTGTGCGCGCCGCTGCCCGGACGTAGCCCGCCTTGTGCGCGCGGAGCGTCACCTTGCCGCGGTGCTTGGGTCTCATCGTGACGATGCCGTTCGTATTGGTCGTCGCGGTGACACCGCCGCTGGTCCGCACGATCGCGCCGGCGAGCGGCTTCGCCGCGCCCTTCGCATTGACGTAATCGACGGCGACTTTCAGCGGAGCGCCGGCTGTTGCGGTCCGGGGCGCCTTGATGACGAGCGGATACCCCGTCCCGGTCAGCGGCATCGCGGCGAATAGCAGCCGCATCCCAGCGCGGAGCTTGATCTGACAGGCACCCGTGCTCGCGGCCACGTTGTTGACGAGGATCTCCCAATACGACTTCGCACCGCTCTCGGTGTCGCCGAGGATCTTCCTGATCAGGTAGTCGTCGTACTTGCTTGACCAGGTACCGCTCCACGCGCCATGTGTGGCGAGCTTCAGCGCACCTGCAGCGCTGTCGGCAGGGCACTTGCCCTTCGGCGCGCCGTCCTTGGTAATCCATCCCCTGCCTGGCGCGCGCACCGTCGTGCCGGGCACCAGCGTGCGCTTGGCGCCCTCGATCCGGATCGTGACGTTCGGCCTGGATGCAGCCGCGAGCGCGGTAGAGACCACGCCGAGCGCCAGCGCTCCTACCAGCGTTGCGACCGCGGCAGAGATGATCGATCTACGAAACATGAGGCCCACCCCTTTTCCACGAGGGAAAACGCTTCGGCGCAGGGCAGGCGACCTGGCTCGCCCCGGGGCGGGGCATCACAGTTGCGGGACAGCGCCGGGATCCGACCGGACTTCGCTGCGACTACACCGGCCGGGGATATCTGCCCGGCGCGGGCAGTCTAACGACCGGGCGGCGCGCGCACGGCTCAGCGTCAGTGGCCCCCCGGCGTAAGGCTGTCTCGTCAGCCGCGCTGCTGCTCTACGGTGGAGTCCTGCGCCCGCCCGCTTTGCTCTTCCGTGCTCTGCTCGTCCTTGTTCTGGCGGATGATGCGGATCTCCGGCGGGCTGCCCGTACGGCGCAGCTGCGTGAAGTGCTCGATGTATTCGGGTGAGCCCACCTCTACGCTCAGTTCCGGCTCGAGTTCGAACCTGCCTGCCTCGTAGAGCAGCTCCTGGTAGCTGGCCGCGCCGTTCTTGCTGGCCGCGCCCATACCTCCCTCGACATCGAGGTCGTGCGCTCCGCAACGGAGTGTCCAGCGCGTATCCTGCGCAAGCTTTTCGTAGTCAAGCTTCAGCGGAGAGGCGTCGGCCCCGCTGGCCGCGCCTGCGTCTACCCGCAGCCGCGCGTGCTCCTTCGTAAGTGCGCGCGCGAGACGTTCGAGGTTGCGCCGGTAGGGTGCGGGGACGACCGCTACCGGCCCGTCCACGTGCGTATCGCCGCGGACCGCCTCGGCGACGGCTCCCACCAGCACGTATTCCACTTTGTGGGCCTGAAGCCACCGCAGGATTGCGATCCAGCTTGGCCTCAGGTGTTCTTGTCCTTTGCTCGGGTTGGGGGAACGGTGTTCGATCCTGGGGAGGCGGTTGAAGAGCATGACGTGCGTTTCGCCCCCGGCCCAGAGAGTCCTTCATCGCATCTTTAGGCGGCGTGCTCAGGCCGGGAGCGTGTCCAGCATCGCCACTCGGCGTCGCACGGAAGGGGCGAAGCGCGCCGGCGCGCGCATCACGCGGGCCTCGGGAGTAACGACCGCGACGGGCGCGTCAGCGGCGATCGCATCGAGTATTTCGGTCGCCGCCCGCTCGGGTGAGAAATTGCGGCGCTCATATAGGCGGGTGACCCGTTCCGCAACCCGCCGCTGCTGGCCCTCCTCCCGGCCGGCGTAGTGGGCCGCTTTCGTGATGTTTGTGTGCACGAATCCCGGACACACCGCGGTGACTCCGATCCCGTGTGGACCGAGCTCGGCCCGCAGGCACTCGGAAAGCATCAGCACCGCCGCCTTCGATGCGGCATAGGCGGGCAGCGGCTCAAGAGGTGCTCGCAGTGTCGTTCCATCGCCCGCTCGTCGCTTACGTCGCAGACAAACGTCCCAGCCGCGCCCATTTCTGATTGCGCACGCTGGAGCGCGCTCCCGTCGCGATCTACGAGCAGGACGCGCGCGCCACGTCGCGCGAGTGCCGTGGCGGTCGCGCGCCCGATGCCGCTGGCGGCGCCCGTCACAAGCGCGAGCCGGCCCCGCAGCTGATCGAGCCCGCCTCCGCGCACCCACGGCGCCCGCGAGCCGGTCGTCTCGCCCGCCTCGACCTGGTCCACGAATTCCGTGACCCAACGCGCAATCAGCCCGGGCTCGGTTCGGGGCACCCAGTGTGTGGCGCCCACCACCCTCCTTCGCAGCACCGGCGCCAGCCGGTCGGCGCCGTCGTAATAGGAGGGCGGGATGAAGTGGTCGCGGATAGGGATCACGAGCTGAACCGGCACGTGGGCGACGGCGTCCGTGCGGGGCCGCAGCGTTCGCCTGAGAACGTTGCGCCGATAGAGCTTCGAGCCGTGGATGCCGTCGGCGGCGAGGGTGACCGCGGGCGCGGGAGCCTTTTCGCCGAGCCGCTCGACGTTACGCAGAAACCAGGCCCACCGGGGGCCGGCCAGCAGCCAGCGCCAAGTAAGGGTCGGCACACCCGGCGTGCATAGCGCGACGACGTACCAGGAGCGGCGGCGCTGCCGGGGCAGGGCACCGGACCGCCCCGGCGTGGGAGGCTGCGCACGCGCGGCGAGGGCCCGGTCGAGCGGCGGGCCGGCGATTGCCGTGAGCGAGGCCAGCTTGTTGCGGAAACGCTCGAGCGCGACGAACTCCCAGCCCTGGATCGCACCCCAGTCGTGGCCGACGAGGTGGACCGGCCGCTGGGGCGAGACCGCGGCGATCACCGCCTCGAGATCATCGGCCAAGCGCGCGAGGTCGTAGGCGGCCGGTCGGCGCGGCCGGCTCGATGCGCCGGCCCCGCGGACGTCGTAGGCAATCAGGTGGTAGCGCCGCCCGAGCCCCGCAAGTACCTCGTCCCACAGCTCCTTCGTGTCCGGATAGCCGTGGATGAAGACAACCGTCGGCCGGTGGCTGTCCCCTCCTTCGGCCACCGCCAGCTCTACCTTGCCTGAGCACACCGTTCGCGTGATCCCGCCGTCGAGCACCGCCGCGGGAATGTATACGCTGGCCGAGGATGAGAAGAACCGCGTTGAAGGGGGCCGTTCCGGCGGCCGCCGCGATTCTTTCAGCGCTGCTGCTCGCCGCTTGCGGCGGGGCCTCCGCTAGCGGCTCCAAGCGCTCGGGGACCTCGTGCCACGCGGGCTGCTCCGCTCCTGGGACCGCACGCTCCAGCTCCCTGCGCTCCACAGTCAGGGGCAAGGCCACCGGCAAGCCGGGAAACGTCTCGGTGCCCGTCCTGATGTACCACGTCATCAACCCGCCCATCCCCAACGCCCCGTACCCAGAACTCTATGTCCCCAAAGCCGAGTTCGCCGCCCAGATGGACGCGCTGAAGGCTGCCGGCTGGCACGCAGTGACGATGGATCAACTCCGGGCGTACTGGACGCACGGCGTGCCATTGCCGCCTGGCAAGCCGATCGTTTTGACGTTCGACAACGGCTACCTCTCCCAGTACACCAACGCGCTGCCGGTGCTCAAGCGCCTGGGGTGGGTCGGAGTTGAGAACATCCAGCTGACCGGCCTCCCGCCTTCGCAGGGAGGTCTGAGCGAGTCGCAGGTGAGGGCGCTGATCAAGGCCGGCTGGGAGCTCGACACGCAGGGGATCAGCCACGCCGACCTGATCACGCTCGGTCCCTCCGCGCTGCGATATCAGACCGAGACCGCCAGACAGATCCTGCGCCGCCGCTACGGGGTGCCCGTCAACTGGTTCGCCTATCCATCCGGCCACTACAACGCGACCGTGGTCGATGCGCTGAAGGCGGCCGGCTTCGTGGGTTCCGAAACCGTCGTTCCTGGATGGGCTGCTTCCGGCGAGGACCGCTTCCGGCTTCCCCGCCTGCGGGTGCTCGGCGGCACGAGCCCGGAGGCACTCTTGGCGCAGATCGCAGGCGAGCGATCGGCTGCGCCTGCGCCGCCGACGTATCCGTAGCGCCAGCGGACGCCTGCCCCCGCACCCTGCGGACAAATTCGCAACACCCTGCCCGTGCCGAGTGGGTGTTGCGCATCCGGCCCGGATAGCGATCACTTTTCGCAAAACGTTGAACCGAGAGCCTCGGTGATGCGACTTTTGCCCGCCACTGCCCTACCCTTAGGTCAATGATCTTTGGACTCGGACAGAAGACCAAGATGGTGGAGGCAGACAACGCGCTTGGGGGTCGGGAGCGGGAGATGCCCGTGCCTGAGCGACACGCGGTGCTCGGCACGCCACTCAAGCCGCCGTTTCCCGAAGGTCTGGAGCGGGCGATTGTGGGGATGGGCTGCTTCTGGGGGGCCGAGCGCGTGTTCTGGCAGGCGCCCGGCGTGTACACGACGGCGGTCGGCTACGCCGGCGGCTTCACGCCCAACCCCACATACGAGGAGGTCTGCAGCGGCCGCACCGGCCACGCCGAGGTCGTGCTGGTTGTTTTCGACCCCATCAAGATCTCCTACGTGGAGATCCTGCGCCTCTTCTGGGAGAACCACAACCCCACGCAGGGCATGCGCCAGGGCAACGATGTCGGAACGCAGTATCGCTCGCTGATCCAGTGGACGACCGACAGCCAGCGCGCCGAGGCCGAGGCGTCACGCAGCGCCTACGCGGAACGGCTAAGCGCCGCGGGCTATCCCGAGATCAGCACCGAGATCGAGCAGGCGGGCCCCTTCTACTACGCCGAGGACTACCACCAGCAGTACCTGCACAAGAACCCGTTCGGGTACTGCGGGCTCGGCGGGACCGGCGTGAGCTGTCCGGTGGGGGTTGGCGTCCCTTCAAAAGCGACTGAGCGCAGCGCAGCCAGCAACCTCTAGATCGCTTCGTCCAGGGCCGGCTCTACGCGACCTACTCCCGAGCCGCTCTCAACCGACGAGCCGTGGGCTTCTCGACCCTGAAAGGGGCTTGACCGTTCTTGTTGAGCTGCCTGCGCACGCTGGGGAAGAGCCGTGACGGCCTGGACACCCTGAAAAAGGGGAAGGAGAAGACAACGTGGGGCGCAAACGATTCCGTCAGTCGGACGAACGGAAACAGCGAAGGATGTCCTATCGCCTGCTCGGTGCTGGCACAGCGGCGGTGCTGGCCGCGGGCCTGCTAGCGGCCCTCCCGGTCGCCGCGGGAGCTCACAGGACGGCGCCCCACGCGCCAGCGCCTTCGCTGCGGCCGGCTGCCCGGACGTGGCCGCGGCCGCACGCGTCGCGCGTACGCCGGACCG
>DASYAP010000301.1:0-2450 GCA_036501265.1 Solirubrobacteraceae bacterium
CCGTGCAGCGGCCCCGCCACCGGCACCCATTCCACCTCCCCAAACAGCCGCTCGACTCGCTCGGCGGCGAGGTAGGAGAAGGGACAGGCGAGGTCAAAGAAAAACGTCGGACGCGCCTGCGCACGAGGCCGGGCGCGGTCGGCCAACTGCTCGGTGAGGACGATTAGCTTTCCCATTTGGAAGCTGAAACGACCGTGCCCTTAAAAACTTGCGCAAACTTTTTTCAATCTGTCGGGAGAGCTGCAAAAGGCCCAATGGGCTTCGCACGTTGGGTGATTGACTGGGCCACTCGTTGGACCAGTTTGCGCACCGTTAGTTTTTGCGCTCTCGTTCTGGGCCCGATATGCTGAAAGTCGGTCGAATAGGGACGGGTATTAGGGACCTCCATGCAGCATGCACCGCCACCCAAACGCCACCCGTACGATCAGTGGACGCCGGACGCTCGGGCGTTGGACCTGGTCGGCGACAAGTGGACGCTTCTGATCATTCGCGACCTGGCCGCCGGGCCACGGCGCTTCGTTGAGCTGCAGCGGCTTCTACCGGGCATCTCGACCGAGCAGCTGCGCTCGCGACTCAATCGCATGGTCGCCGACGGCATGCTCACGCGCAGGCGGTTCAGAGAGGTCCCGCCGCGGGTCGAATACGAGCTGACCGAGCGCGCGCGCGACCTCATGCCGGCCATCGGCGAGCTCGCCCGCTGGGGCTACGCCTGGACGTGGTCCGCGCCCCGGGAGGGCGAGCGGATCGACATCGACGCGATCTTCCGGCTCGCGCCGGGAATGGCACGCCTTGCGCACGACGTCAGGGGGCGGCTCGAGCTGACGATCACGGACAGCAGAGAGAGCGAGCCCGTCACGCTGGTCATGACGGTCGCGGCGGGCGAGGTCGCGGTCGAGGAAGGTCGCGCGGAAAATGCCGACGCGCGGGTCACCGCCCCCACGGCAGCGTGGGTGCGGGCGTTCATGCCGGCCGGCGACCGCGACGGGCTGCGGATCGAGGGAGATCGCGCCCTTGCGATGCGGTTGCTCGACGGGCTCAGCCCGCAGGAGTACGACTCCGAGCGCGCGGAGCGCGTGCAGATCGCTTAGCGCGACAGCTCACAACCGCTCTTACCCGACCCGCCAGCTGACCCTCCCCGCAGCCTGGCCGTGGGGCGAGAACCGCACCGCCGTGACCTTGGCGGCGGACGCGACGGCAAAAGTCACGCAGCCGGACTTCGCCTCCCCCGCCACGATGTAGTTGTCCCAGTTGCGCAGTGGCGTCGCGCAGACCCCGCTGGGGGCGAACACGGGCGTGCCTTCGCCCTTGGAGCTGGCCAGCCCGATGTCGGTGGTCGAGGAGCTGTCGTAGACGGCGGGGCCGCGGTTGAGGATGCTGACCAGAACGCCCACGGCCCGCTCCCCGGGAGGTAGGGCAGCTGCCGAGTCGCGCAGGGGGTTGATGACCTTTGACACCCTGACCGAGAGCTTCGAGCCGCCGGCGTGCACGGGTTGGGTCGCCCCGACGCCGACTCCCGAGGGCTTGCGGCGGGCGTGTTTGGTCGGGTGTGTGGTTTTAGTCTGGGTGGGGGTGGTTGTTCCGGAGCTACCTGACCCGCAGCCCGCCGCGACGAGAACCGACGACACGACCGCGAGCACAGTCATCACCAGTGTTGGCCGCGGCGCATGCGCCGCGGCCCCGGCCGGAACATGTTCCGGCCGGCGGGGGCGCGCATGCGCGCCCCCGAAAGTCATCAATGACTGGGATAGCTCGTCGCGAGGATGTGCGGGAACTTCCGGCTCTGCCCGATCAGACGTCCCAGCGGGGGCGCGACGAAGCAGCCCGGGCTGCCCGAGTTTGGGCGCTTCGTGCCGCTGTTCTTGCAGTCCCACGCCGGAATGATGCTATGCGCGAAGTCCGCGGACGCAAAGTTCCCCGACGGCAGCCACAGGGGCGGCGGATACGTGTTGCCCCGGTTGTCAGAGCTGCGGTTGCCGTTGAGCGTGACGGTGTCCTGCCCTAGCGGCGAGATCGTACGCAGGTAGTGGCCGGTGCCGCCGAAGTGGGCGATCTTGGCGTTGAGCGCCGTGCCGAGCTGGGTGATGAAGTCCGAGGTCAGCTGCTGGTGAAGCGATAGCCACGTCAACACCGGGTTTAGCTGCTCGAGGAACGGCCCCAGGTGGTCGAGTACCGGCGAGGCGCCGTGGAGCACGCTGGCGATCGCAGGAAGACCCGTCTTGGACGCCTGGATCAGCGGCCGCAGCTCGACGAACAGCGAGCGCAGGTACGGCGAGAGCTCCTGCACCGCGTGCATGGTCGGCCCCAGCGCGAGCGCCACGGGCTCGAGCTCGCGCAGCAGCGGGTCGGTGTTCAGCGCGAAGCTCTGCACGCGCGCCATCGTCTTGCGGGTCTCGAACAGGAAGGTCGGGAAGACGTGGAAGGTGGCCGCGAGTGCCTTGTTGTTGGCGGCC
>DASYAP010000302.1:0-3888 GCA_036501265.1 Solirubrobacteraceae bacterium
CGAGCACGCCGTGCACGAACTGTCGCTGCCGCTCAGCGACGCGAGCGTGATCCGTGAACAGGCCGCCGCCAAGCACCTCGACCCTGCGCTGATCGCCGCCGTGATCTACGCCGAGACGAAGTTCGACCCGCGCACCTCACCGACGGGCGCTGAGGGGTTGATGCAGATCGAGCCGGCTACCGCCCAATTCCTCGCGCACCTCTCCGGTGGCTACCGCTTCACCACTCGCGACCTCTCCACTCCGAGCGTCAACGTCGCCTACGGCAGCTACTACCTGCGCTACCTGCTCGACCACTACGACGGCAACGAGATGCTCGCTGTCGCGGCCTACAACGGCGGCCTCGCCAACGTTGACAGCTGGGTCGCGCATGCGAACGCCGCCGGTCGTCGGCTCACGGTCGCGGCGATCCCATTCTCCGAGACACGGGCATACGTTCAGCGCGTGCTGTCGGCCCAGCGGGAATACCGGGCTACGTACTCGCGGCAGCTGGGGATCTAGTCCGCTTTGCCTGGACCCGCCACCCGCGCCTACCTGTACCGCGTCAGCACCTCGCAGATGCGGTCGGTGCCCCAGTCGATCTCCTGCGCCGGCACGCGCTCGTCCGCGGCGTGGATGAGGCTCATGAATTTCATCTGCGCCGGAAGGCGCATCGGTAGAAAGCCGTAGGTTTGGATTCCGAGCCGGGCAAAGAACCGACCGTCGGTGACACCGGCATGAGCATCGGCAACGGCACGGCGTCGGGGTCGGCAGCGATGAGCACGTCGCTCAGTAGCGGCATTAGGGACAGGTCCGCCCGATCGGATCCCAGCTCATAGCTTGTTGTCTCCAGCTCGAGATCGTCGTCACCAGCCAGCTCACGTAGCTCGCGGAAGAGATCCTCCGCTGTCTGACCCGGAAGCAGGCGCCCGTCGAGCTCGAGCTGCAACTCACTCGGGATCACGTTGACCTTGGCGCCGCCTCGCACGACGGTGGCGTTGACCGTGTTGTGGAACATCGGGTCCAGTACCTGGCCCGCCTCGTCGATCATGTCGAGCGTCGCGTCGGTGCGCTCGGGGTCGAGCAGCCCGTCGGCCAGCTCCGGCCCGCCGGCGGGCAACGCGGCCGCCACCGCTTCGATCATCGCCTGCGGAATCTCGGTGACGTGCACCGGGAGTCGCCGCGTATCCAGCGCGCCCAGCAACCGAGCAAGCTTCGCCATCGCACCGCCGTGCATCGGGACCGAGCCGTGCCCGCCAGGCCCCCGGATCCTCGCGCGCATCCAGCACACCTGCTTCTCACCTACCTGAATCGGGTAAGCGCTCAGACCCGCCAGCTCGGTGCGGGCGCCACCAAACTCACCGAGCGCGTGCCTCACGCCCGCGAACAGCTCATGGTGCTCCTCGACCACGAAGCGCGCGCCGTAAGGCCCTAGGTTCTCCTCATCCGCGAGCACGCACAACAGCACGTCGCCCGGTGGAGGCTCGGTAGACTCGGCGAGCCTCAGGATCGCCCCGAGCATCATCGCCACACCGCCCTTCATATCCAGGGCGCCTCGGCCCCAGATCTCGCCGTCGATCAGCTCGGCGCCGAACGGATCGTGGCGCCAGCTCTGGCCGTCCGTTGAGACGACATCGACGTGACCCTGGAGCAGGAGCGGCGGCGCGGCGCCCCGACCGGGCAGCCGCGCCACCAGGTTCGGCCGGGCGGGATCCTTGGCCAGGACCCTCGTCAGCAGGCCAGCTCCATCGCAAAGGCCCTTGATCCACCCGATGCACTCGGCCTCGTTGCCCGGTGGGTTGGTCGTGTCGAACCGGATCAGCCGGCGCAACAGCTCGGGGGGCGCCGTGGTCACTCAAGCAGCCGCGAGGATCGGCCTCAAGGCGTCCGCTGCCAGATGCTCGGGCGGCAGCGTCAAGGTGAGCTGCCCATCCGCTTCAAGCGTGAAGCGAACGTTCAGCAACGTGAGGCCGATCACGGTCCCCGTCTCGTCGTAATGGATGGAGTGTCCGTCGGGTGTCTCGAGACCACGCGCGGCAGGACGTGGCTCGCCCACGTTGAGGTATAGAACGTCGCCACGCTCGTCGTAGTGATGGTGGTCGAACGAGGTGCCGGCGATTGTGATGGTCATGGTTGCCAGCCGCGCGGAGGGTTGTTCTGGACAAGTGCGGTCACGACCCACGCAGGCTCGTCGTTGAAGTCTACGACCACGCGCAGCCATCGGCTCACGCGTCTCCCGCCCCACACACCCGCCTCTCGGGCCACGTGCTCACCGTTCTCCGCCCGCGCGCTGGGACCGTCGCTAACGTAGACCCCGCGCGATGCCCGACTTCAAGCTCGACTCCGTCTTCACGCCGACCGCCGACCAGCCACGTGCGATCGAGGCGATGGCTGAGGGGATTCTGCAGGGCGAGCGCTTTCAGACGCTGCTCGGCGCGACCGGCACCGGCAAGACGATGACGATGGCGGGCGTGATCGAGGCCGTGCAGCGGCCCACGCTCGTGATCGCGCACAACAAGACGCTTGCCGCGCAGCTCTGCAACGAGTTCCGCACGTTCTTCCCCGACAACGCCGTCGAGTACTTCGTCTCCTACTACGACTACTACCAGCCCGAGGCCTACGTCCCCAGCCGCGACCTCTATATCGAGAAGGACTCCGCGATCAATCAAGAGGTCGACCGCCTGCGTCATGCTGCCACCGCCGCCGTGTTCGCGCGCCGCGACGTGATCGTCGTCGCCTCCGTCTCCTGCATCTACGGCCTCGGCTCGCCCGAGACGTACGAGATGAACATGCAGATCCTCCGCCGCGGCGAGACGATCGACCGCGACAAGCTCTTGCGCAAACTCGTCTCGATTCAGTACACCCGCAACGACTCCGTCCTCTCGCGCGGCTCCTTCCGCGTGCGCGGCGAGACGCTCGAGGTGTTTCCCGCCTACGCCGAGACCGCCTTCCGCGCCGTTCTGTTCGGCGACGAGGTCGAGCGTTTGACCCACTTCGACCCGCTCACCGGCGAGGTGATCGCCGACGACCTCGAGCACGTCGCGATCTGGCCGGCCACCCACTACAACGTCAAGGAGGGCACGATCGAGGCGGGCGTCTCAGAGATCGGGCGCGAGCTGAACGAGCGCTGCGCAGAGCTCGAGTCCGAAGGCAAGCAGCTCGAGTCCCACCGCCTGCGCCAGCGCACCCAGTACGACATGGAGATGCTCCGCGAGATGGGCTTCACCTCCGGTATCGAGAACTACTCGCGCATCCTCGACGGGCGTGCTCCCGGCGAGCGGCCCTACTGCCTGATCGACTACTTCCCCAAGGACTTCGTCTGCTTCATCGACGAGTCCCACCAAACCGTGCCCCAGATCGGCGGCATGCACATCGGCGACCGCTCGCGCAAGACCACGCTCGTCGACTACGGCTTCCGCCTCCCCAGCGCGCTTGACAACCGGCCGCAGACGTTCGATGAGTTCCTCTCGATCACTCCGCAGCTGATGTTCGTCTCCGCCACCCCCGGCGAGTACGAGCGCACGCGCTCCACCCGCATCGTCGAGCAGATCGTGCGCCCCACCGGGATCGTCGATCCCATCATCGAAGTCCGCGAGACCAAAAACCAGATCGACGACCTAATGAACGAAGTCCGCGGCCGCGTCGATCGCAACGAGCGCGTGCTCGTGACGACTTTGACCAAGAAGATGTCCGAGGATCTCTCTCAGTATCTCCTCGAGATGGGCTTCAAGACGCGCTATCTCCACTCCGAGATCGACACCCTGGAACGGATCCAGATCATCCGCGACCTGCGCCTCGGCGAGTACGACGTGCTCGTCGGCGTCAACCTCCTGCGCGAGGGCCTCGACCTGCCCGAGGTCTCGCTCGTCGCGATCCTCGACGCCGACAAGGAGGGCTTCCTCCGCGGCGAG
>DASYAP010000303.1:0-3889 GCA_036501265.1 Solirubrobacteraceae bacterium
CGAACGCGGCTGTCGTGACGCGGCGACGTACGTAGGACCCCCGGCAATGCGACGAATCACCGCGCGGACCCAATGAGACACCCGGCCAACGGCCCGCGCCGGTCACCGGGGACAGGGACCGGAGTGCGTTGAGCGTTCCCCCATTACTCAAGGAGATCGACTTACTCGTCGAAGATCACAACCATTCAGCGGCCTGTACTTTCGGCAGTCGAGGAACGCGAGGGCCAATCAGTGGAGGGCTACCTCGTTGGCGGGATCCTGGAGCTGGCGACTCTGATCCCGCGGGACGAGCACGAACTGGCGGCGACCTATCTTGGCGCGACGCTGGTGCTGATGTGTTCGAGCGCGATCCGCCCGACTGCCACCTGCTCGCTGCGGGCTGAGTGTCCTGAGCCGCGGCTGGGGTGTGGAGGCGCCAGAGCTGGGGTGACACCGCCCGGCCCCCTGCCGGTCCGCTCGCAATCCCGCCACCTGTGCGACGCGCGCCGTCCGCCGCGAGCAAGCCCTGCATTCTCTCGCGGAACCCGGCGACCAGCTCCGCCTCGACGGGGCGTGGTAATCCGCGATCACAGCACTCTCGTCGATCTTGGGGGCTTTTCGCCAGATCGAGTACCCGCGTGGCCGGTCCTCCTCCGTCCGGTGCGCAGCTCCCAGACCGCCTCAACGTGCCAGCCGGTGGCCACCCCAAAGAACTCCACCATCTCGCACGTGAGCGCCGACTGGTCCCGTGCAGCCGCTGTTGTTTCTAACGGGTGCGGGTCGCCTTGGCCCGCGCGCTCGCCGTACTGGCGGACGTCCCGACGAGGAAGCCGATGTCTCGCTTGGAGAACTTCGCGGCGGTCAACGACTTGATGACCACGGTGGTGTCGTCTTGGACCTTGCTCGCGAGCGCTTGCACCTTCAGTCTGTTCCGGTGCACCGTGAGGGCTTTCCTGACGACCGGGTGGCCAGCGATCTTGTTGCGGTCGATCTCGACGTCGGCCTCGTTGACGGTCTCGCCGGTCATGACGCGGATCGCCTCGACGATTCGGCCGGGGATCTGCTCAAGGCGGCGTGCCTGCGTCCACACCCCGGGGATCGAGGGGACGCGGGCGTTCCACCATCCCTTGCCGTCTGTGGTGGGTTCCCACTCACAGTGCACGCTGTAGGTCATCGCCTGCTCGCTTTCTCGAACCACTTCGCGCCGAACTCGGCGACCAGCTCGGTCTGGATGTTGCGCAGCGTCCCGGCCGACTGTTCCTTTTCTGCGGCAACCACGATCACCGAACGGCACTGCGGGCTGGTCCACTTCTCGTGGGAGCCCTCGGTGGTGGTCTTGACGCAGCCGAGGCCAGCGAGGATGTCGCGGACCTTGCGGGTCGGCATCGGCTTCATGACTCTAGTGTAGTCGTCGCACTTAAACAAGTGCGACGATCGCACAAACGCTGGCCGTTCGGTCGACCTTGAGATCCGAAGCGGAGATCGATCGCCAGGTGGACGACGCCTAGGTGGTGCCCGTCGCGCCTGAGCCGAGGGCGCTTGGACGGGTCCGGCTCCGCGCACTCCGCGACGTGGGGGTAGCGCGGCTCCTCCGTGCCGCAGGGACCAGGCTGGCAGCCCCCGACGGCCGCGTGCTCGCCCCGGTCGGTCAGGCCGCCGTCCCGCCGTGCCCCCGTAACTGATCGACGTAGCTGGTGACGGCGTCGACAGGCACTCGGCGCAGTCGACCGATCAACACTGACTCGACGGTGCCATCGGCGATCAGCCGGAACATCAGGGTGCGACCAATGCCGAGAATCTCCGCGGCCTGCTCGACCGTGTACAACGCGGTTGGCATGCGCTCCTCCTCGTGGCTGTGCAGAGCTCTTGCGCCGATGACAGCGCGCTGCAGCGCGCGCCGGAAGTTGCCTGGGGTTAGCCGGATCCGTGGATAACCACGAGTGCAGAGCGGTTGGGCCGACAGCGGCGCTATGTTCCCGCCAGGGACTGAGGGGATCGTGCGCTTCTCCGGGGATTGCGGTAGGGAGTGGCGCGCAGCGCGTACCCTGAAGTTGGACCCTGTCCCCGTCGATGGCTCGGTGCGCCGCGAAGCGCCGTCCTGATGGATCTTTGGAGTAGTCCCGCGAGCTGTTGAGCGGCGCGGCGAACCAAGCTGGCCGAGCTGCGAGGTCGACGGCGTCACCGAGCGCAGCGGTGCGCCGATCATCTGATCGCCGCGCCTCTTTGGGCCGCCTACGGTGCGAACCTCGGCATGCTATTGCGGACATGCGACGCCGTGGGCGCCAGTCTCGCGGTCCCGGAAACGGCGCACTACCGCGATGCGTTGGCCCGAGGCGACACGCTGATCGAGCGTGGGTGCGTCCACTGGGTCGGTCCCACCAAGGCCCAGTGGATCGATGAGCAACGCGATCGCGGCAGCCGGATCCTGGCGGTGGGGTTGGCAGACGGGGCCACACCGCTGGCCCGGTTGCCGCTCGCCCGACGACGAACCGTCGTGCTGCTCGGTCACGAACGCCTCGGCGTGCCCGAGGAGATCTGGGAGTCGATCGACGAGGTCGTGGAGATCCCGATGGTCGGTCGCGGCGCCAGCCTGAACGTCGCAGTTGCCGGCTCGTTGGTGCTCTATCGACTCGCCGGGCTGGCCTGATCGCGCAGCGCGGCCAGGTGTGTCTGGGCGAGCTTGGTCAGCGACTCGAGAACGGCCTTGCCTTTGGCGGGCGAGGCGAGCGACGGGCGACCGATGATGCCGTTCTTGGTGTAACCGTCCATACCGAGGCTCAGCAGCATCGGCCGGTTGGGCACTTCGTGGTCCTGGTCGAGCGCGCCCGGTCCGACAAGTTCCGGATGGGCATGGAGCAGGATCGAAACTTCCAACTCGCCGCCATGCATGTCGTCGTGGTGGCTGGTCTCCACGCCGGCTGCGACGCGGGCAGCGGCCCAGTCGTCGCGAGTGGGGAACAGCGCCATCTGCGGCCCGGAGACGTTCGCCTCTTGCACGACGTTGGAAAGTACATAATTTCCGCCGTGTCCGTTAACGATCAGCAGTCGATCGGCGCCGTTCGCTGCTACGGACCTCGCGATGTCGGTGACCACCGAGTACAGCGTTCGGGCGCTGATGCTCACCGTGCCCGGCCAGGCCGAGTGCTCGTGAGAGCACGACATGGTGATCGGCGGAAGCAGCATGAGGTCGTGTGCGGCGGCGATCTCTCGGGCGATCACGCAGGCGATGACGGTGTCCGTGATAAGCGGCAGGTGGTCGCCGTGCTGCTCGAAGCTGCCGACGGGCAGAACGGCGATGCGCGACGCCCGTTCGCGTTCATCCTTGCTGGTCGACTTCGGCAACAGGTGTTCCACGCAAGGGTCCTTTCACCGGCCGGTCTCGCACAGCAGGTCGGACAGAGCGGCCTCGAACTGATTGGCTGACCCGACGTTACGCGACCCGGCCAACAGAACCCTCAGGCGGCGCAGTTGGTCAAGCGATCTGGCCGAGGCCGAGGAGCGGACGACAGCGAGTGAGTCGATCCCGGCCAATGCGGCTGCGTCGAGGTCGCCGCTCTGGGCATGCGCCAAGGCGAGGCGGGCCAGGCACAAACCGCGGTCGCGTTCCTGTCCGGCTGGCCAGGCGGCCAAGGCACGCTGAAGTGCGGGCACCGCGCGTCCCGGCTCACCGAGTTGGGTCCAGCAATGACCGGTCTCCATTTCGACGTAGGCAGGGGAGCAGTACCCGGCGATCTCGTCGTCCGGGTCGGTGACCGGCACGGCAGCCGCAGCCCGCGCGAGGTCCAGAGAGCGCAGGCAGCCTTCGCGATCGCCGCTCAGTGCGCTCGCGTTCGCGTGCTGCCGTAGTGCCACGGCTTGCAGTCGCGGCGACAGCCGGTTGCGATCACGCAGCGCGGCCTCGGCGAGGCCG
>DASYAP010000304.1:0-9689 GCA_036501265.1 Solirubrobacteraceae bacterium
AGAGTCTTCCGCCTTGGCCATCTCCCAGTGATCCCTTGCGGATCTAACGGCCGAGATGATCCGCTCCTGTTCGTCGCGGATCTCAGAACGTAGGTGTTCGTCACCCATCTCCGCATTCTCCTCCATGTACCTGCGCGCTGATGACTCGTGCTGGCCAGCAGCAGAGCGATCTCGCCGCAGGCGAGAGTCGAGCGCGGCTGCTAGCCCGAGCGCCACCTCTTGTCCCTTTTCTCCCCGGAACGACGGACGGCTGGGAGAGCGTCCTGAACAACGCGCCACCGTCTGTCCCCCTCGCCCCACGAGCCGTGGAGCCACTCGGACCACGATCGCACTTGCCCCAGCCACCGCCCCGCTTCTGGCGAAACTCAGGTGCGGAGCGCTGCCGCGGCCCGAGACCTGCTCTTCTGTCGACGCGTTACCCTTCCGATCATCCGGTCGTCCTGCGCGCAGCTGACGCTAACTCAGGCGATCAGAGCGTCTTTCTAGTACACGCCGCAGCGCTGACCGGGCCCGTCCATCGCGGGCACCGTACCTGCCGGCTCGGTGGCTCCCCCTCGCGGCATCCAGGTGCAGTCGGGTCGCGCTGGGTGGCTGGCGTTACACGAGCAACGGGCCTGGGCGCGCCGTGCGGGTACGGCCGGCCGTGTCGCGTGTGGGCTGTTGGACAGTCCGATGCTGAGGGGCGCGTCGCGAACGTGGGCGGCGAGCGTGGCGATCACGGCGTCGGCGTCGGCGCTGACGCCCCTGAGTGTGTTTGAAGCGAACGATCGCTGGTTATCCAGACCGACGTAGACGAGGCCGGGGTGGGTGGTGGAGATCCCGCCCACGTGTATCGGGGCGCGGTGCCGATCGACTGCTCCGAGTTCGCGCAGGTAGGGAAGGCTGGGCCGGTAGCCGGTTGCGAGGATGATGGCGTCGACCCGTTCGCGCTCGCCGTGGCTCCAGACCACGCTGTCTCCGTCCAGTCCGATGAACATTGGGCGGCGGTCGACGAGGCCGCTGGCGAGGGCTTGCTTGAAGTTGACGCGTCGATGATCGCGTGCCCGCCCGTGATTCTGTCAAGCCGCTCCGCGGGAAGCGCCAAACCCGGTCTCGCGCAGCCACCAGTGCACGTCCCTGCCGTCAATGTGTGGGGGCAGGAACCTCAGCGGGTGGCGGCTCGCCAGTGACGGTCGCGACCGGGGCGAGTTCCTTGGCGACCTGCGCCGCGGAGCTGCAGGCGCCGTCACCCGCCGGCCGATGTATGGCGTCGGGTTGCGGTACTCGGCGACGTGCAAGAGCTCGCCGCTGAAGTCCTTTTCGCCTGGGAGTGCGGCCGGTCGGGGTTGGAGAACGATCCGCTGGCCGCGACGATTCCCGATTCCCGCAGGGCCCGACGGTCGGCGGTGTGGACGACGAACCGTGACCCCTCCTGGCGGATCGTCTGCGCCCGGGTGTCGGGCTCGATCTTTGCCCCGCGGTTGCCGGCGTAGCGCCGCAGGTAGTCGGCGACCTCGTCGCGCGCTGGGTAGCGGCCCGGGTCGGCGGGGAACGGCATGCCGGTCAGCGAGCTGAAGGCGGCCGGGGAGAACAGTCGCAAGCTGTCGTAGTAGCCAGGCCATGATCCTGTTGGACGACTGCTGGCTTCGAGAATCACCGAGGGTATGCGCGCCGCGCGAAGGGCCCGCGCGGCGGCCAAGCCGGACTGGCCGCCCCCGACCACGACCACAGGCGCACGCTTTCGCGCGCCCCTGATCCTGCGAGCCGGCGCTCCCGCGAGGCAAGTCCGCGGGTGTTCAAATGGCTGGTTCATGGTGGCCGTTGTCCGCGAGGCGAGCGGCGCCGGTCTCGCCGCTCGCTCGATGTGAGAGTCAGGCTGCCTGCGCCGTCTCAACGATGCGGGCGACCCACTTGCCGGTGAGCTGCCTGGTGGCGGCGTTCACGCGGTTGTACGCGTTGATCGTCGCGATCGCGACCACGAGCGCGGCGAGCTGCGTTTCTGTGTAGTGGCGCGCCGCCTCATCCCAGATCTCTTCCGAAACCGAGTCAGGACGGTCGGCGAGACGAGTGACGGCCTCTGCGAGCGCCAGCGCAGCGCGCTCAGCGTCGCTGAAATACGGTGCCTCGCGCCACGCCGCGACTAGGTGGATGCGCTCGCTGCTTTCGCCCGCGTGCTCGAGCGCGCGGGAGTGGATGTCCACGCACACGCCGCAACCGTTGATCTGGCTCGCGCGCAGCTCCACCATCTGGAGCGTGGTCTCGGGGATCCCAGCGGCACTGACCGCGGCCCCGAGCTTGTGAAACGCCTCGAGCGCCCCTGGAACGCTCAGCGCCGGATTCTTGATTCTTGGCTGCATGATGGTCTCCTTCGGTTGTGGATCTCCGCCGCTTGGCTGAGCGGAAGTCGCGCTTTTCGTGTCCGCGGTCGCGCCGGTCCGGCGGCCTACTTCTATGACAAGCCGCGAGGCGAAAATGTGACCCCGAACGGGCAAAATGGGCCGCGCTCAGGTGTGCCGATCCGGTCTATCAATTGAGTCCCTTGGTGCGCAGCTGTCGTTTCGGGGAGGCTCTCTTGTGTAGGTGTTCGAGGCCCATTCCGCGGAGGACGGGCGGGGCTTTGGTGAACTGGATGTCGCGGTAGTCGACTATTTGGATGCGGTTGCCCCAGGGGTCGAGGAAGTCGAGCCGGGGACCGGGGTGGATATCGACCCCGCGCGCCTCGAGCGTGCCTCGGACTCTTGGCTTGTCGTCGACAACGAGCCCGAAGTGCCTGGCCTCGTCCGGCGGCTGATCGCGTCCCTGGCTGAGCGCGAGGAACTGGTCGCCCATGTCGATGAACGCCATCCCGGGCTCGCGCTCGACGTCGCGCATTTGGAAGATCGCGCCGTAGAACGCGAGCGCTGACTCGAGGTCGCCGACCTCAAGCGCGACGTGGTTGATCCCCACCGGACGTGGGCGGGGGGCGTTCATCGCGTCACCGCGGTGGGCCGGCTAGTTGCGCGCGGGCTCAGCTCGACGGCCGTTCGGCGGCGCAGCCCCCGCCAGCGGACGGCCGACCGCAAGGACTCCCGCGTGGTGGGATGCTGGCGGGCTTGCGCGGCCAGCCGGGCGTGCTCGGCGGCTTCGAGGAGGTCGCGCCTATGGGCGGCCGCAAGCTGCTGGTGGAAGTAGGTGTTGAGGATCATTGATGCCTCCTTGAGGGTCGATGACCGCCACTATCGCTCCGTTCCGCTATAAGGTCAAATTGAGAAATGCATGCAATTGATCTAAGCTGTGCTTATGTTTGAGCTGCGCCACTTGCAGGTCTTTCATGAGGTCGCCCGCCTTGGCTCGCTGTCTGCCGCAGCCGAGTCGCTCGCCTATACCCAGCCCGCGGTCTCCCAGCAGATGGCTGCGCTGGAGCGCCGCGCCGAGATGTCGCTGCTCGACCGCACCACCCGCGGGGTGCGCCTCACCGCCGCGGGCGAGGCGCTGCTCCGTCATGCCGAGGCGATCCTCGCCCACCAGACCCTCGCCGAGCGAGAGCTGGAGGCGATCGCCGGCCTGCGTGGCGGCCGCGTGCGGATGGCGTCCTTCCCGACCGCGGGCGCCGCGCTGGTACCCGCGGCCGTGTCGCTGTTCGGCGCTCGGTACCCCGACGTGGCGCTCTCCGTCTTGGAGGCGGAGCCGGAAGAGGCGGTGCCGATGCTTCGCGCCGGCGAGCTCGAGGTCGCGATCGTCGGCGAAGCTATCAAGCGACCCGAGGGGTACTCGGACCTGTACAACGACCTCGACCTGCACCACCTCCTGGACGAGCCGCGCTACGCGCTCCTACCGCCGGGCCATCGGCTCGCCCGCCGCAAGCGGCTGCGCCTCCAGGACCTCGCGCACGAGGTACGGATCGAGCTGGCGCGAACCCCTACCCGGGAGGGCCGGATCTATCTCGTGCCCGGGCCCGAACCGGGACCCGAGGAGCCACGCGTCGCCTTTCGCAGCGATGACTTCAACATCGTCCAGGGCCTGGTCGCCGCCGGCGCAGGGATCGCCGTAGTCCCCGAGCTCGCGCTCACCAACCTGCGCGCCGACATCACAACCCGCAACCTCGGAAGCTCCGCACCGATGCGCACCATCGCCGCCGCGACACTAACCCGAGTGCACCGCTCCGCAGCCACAACGGCACTGCTCGAACTACTCACCGAGATCACCGCAGCGCACCTCGCCACCCGGCAACGAATAAGGCAAAACCACAAGCCCGCCCGCCGCTGAGATTGCTGCCCACCCAGGAGTTTGGAAACCCCGGCACCACGTCGGCGCGAGCGCCGAACCGCCATTGCAATAGCGGCTCAGACGCGGGCCGCATACGCGGAAGCGATCGTCAGCTCTGACGACCGCCGATGCGTGAATGCGGCAGCTCAGGCCGCGTCCACGGCGTTGGTGGATTACGCCTAAAGCGGTCGCCCCGGTATGACGACCGCTTCGGGCGGTTGACGCTCGCTCAGGTCCGCCAAGTACGCCGCGCCAATAACCGGTCAGGCCGAGCAGGAGTGCGGCAGCCCTACCGCACCGCTCCGCAGTTCCTACGCCGAGGCCGCGAGCAGCGCCTCGCCCTCGCGCACGTAGCGCGTTGCGTCCAGTGAGCGGTAGAAGGCGAGCGCCTTGCGGAGCTGCTCGTCGGCCTCGGCCCGTCGTTCCTGCTTGGTGAGCTGCTGGGCGGCAGCAAGCCGCGCGTAAGCCTCCTGACTGATCGCTCCCATCTGCGCGCAGAGCTCTGCAGCGGCCATCGGGTTGGCTTCCGCGAACGCGATCGCGGCCCGGACCCACGGCACCCGGTCTAGTCGCGAAAGTGCGCTCGCCAGTTCGGGGCCGCGGCCGGCTCTTGTCGGCGTCCATGCGAGGACGTGAATCCAGCTAACTGCATAAGCGAGCGGCTGGTCGGACGTCACCGCCGCGAGGAACTCGTCGGCGAGCTCGACCGCGGTCTGTCGCGCGTTCATCTCCCAGTGGAGATGAGCAGCGGCCGCCAGCGTCAGGAAGAGAATCTGCGGGTCCTTCGCGCGCCGTGCGAGCGCGACCGCCTGGCCGGCATCGGCGAGGACGGCGCTGTTTTGCTCGCGTGCCATCCGCACCAGCGCGCGCACACAATATGCCTGGGGCGCCAGGTAGTGCGGCGAGCCGGCTTCGACCTCGGCGATAAAGGCGTCAGCTTCGGTGATCGCCTCGTCCCACCGGCCCAGCACATAGGCGTCGGTCAAGAGCACCCCCTGAAACCAGCGAAGGAACGCCGATTGACCGTACTGCAGCGCCGATTCCCGCGCCTCGCGCCGAAGCCGGGAGCTGGCCGCGAGATCGCCCTGCGACCACAGGGTGGAGGCGTAGTTGCCCTTCACCCGGCAGACCTCGTAGGGCGCGTTCGCGCAGGCCGCGACCTCGACTGCGCGAGCCTGCTCTGCGAGCCCTTCCTCCACCTGACCAATCTCTACATGGGAGCTGCCTACGTCGCTGAGGGCAGCCGCCCGCACCTCCTCGAGCCCGAGCTCCTCCGCCATCGCCAGCGCATGGCGGCCAAGGGCGATCGCCTCCTCGTAGTCGGTGGCGAGCATTCGGCGGCGCGCGGCCGTCGCGATGGTGAAAGCCTTGGCCCGCGAAGGGGGGAGCGCGCTGACCAGCTCGAGCGCTGAGCTGAGATGCCCAAACGCCTGGTCTCGCTCGCCGGACAGCCAGAAGTGCTCCGCGAGCGCCCCCTCGATCTCCGCCGCGCTCTCGAGGTCGCCCGCATCACGCGACTCCCGAGCACCGCCGTCCAGCAGCGCTACATCGACCTCTCCGAGGCTGACGAGCGATCGCCCGAGCCCTGCCAGCAGCCGGCCCCGTCGGCTGTCGCGCTCGGGGAGGAGGTCCAGTGCTGCCCTGTAGTGGCGAACCGCCGCCCGGTACGCGTTCAAGGCGAACGCGCGATCGCCGGCGTCGGCGAATGCGCTCGCCGCCGGTGCAGCAAACTCGTGGCGGTCGAGGCCGGCCAGCTCGCCCAACTCGAGCGCCTGTGAGTAGTGGTGCGCGAGCATCTCGGAGTGATCCTCGGCTCGGCCCAGGCCGCCGATCCATTCGGCCGCGTGCCGGTGCCCTCGGGCGCGCTCGGCACGCGGGATCTGCCCGTAGACGACATCGCGAACGAGCAGGTGGCGGAAGGCGTACTCGAGCTCGCCGGCGACCGACGAGTTGCGCTCGCGACGCACGAACTCCTTGCGCTCCAGCGAGTGCAGCAGCTTGTCCACGGGGTCTTTCTCGCGGTCCGCGAGCGCAGCGACCGCGCCCAGCCAGAACGTCCTGCCGACAACCGCTGCGCTCTGCAGGAGCGATTTGTGTTCTGACTCGAGTAAGTCAATCCGCGCCGCGATCAACCCCTGCACGGTCTCGGGCAGTTGCTCGATCTCGCCGCGCTCCCGCAGCACACGCGCAAACTCCTCGGCATAAAGCGGATTGCCGCCCGCTCGGGCGAGCAACTCGACCTGCGTCTCGGCCGGAAGCACTGAGCGCTCGAGCAGCTCGCCTAGCAGCCGAGCCGTGTCCTCATCCGAGAGCGGCGAGAGTGAGATCGTGAGCGCGTTTCGCTTACCGCCACCCCAGCCCGGCCTTCGGGTGAGCAGCTCAGGCCGCGCCGTGCAGACCGCAAGCAGCGGCACTCCGCCCGCCCAGTCGATCAGGTAGTCGATGAAATCGAGCAGGCTCTCGTCGGCCCAGTGAAGGTCCTCGAACACGAGCACGAGCGGACGCACTTCCGCGAGACCTTCCAAGAACCGCCGCCAAGCGGTGAACGCCTCTTCGCGCCGGTCCCTACCGAGCTCGGCGTCCGATGAGAGCCCGACCAGGGGCCTCAAGTGCGACTCAACCCACGGGTCGTCGACGACGGCGCGGAGCTTCCGGTCCGCCTGCTCTTCGTCATCCCCCTCCAGGATGCCCGCGTGTGCCTTGACCATCTCCCCGAGGGCCCAGAAGGTGACCCCCTCGCCGTAGGGGAGGCAGCGGCCGTGCCGCCAGTAGGTCAGCTCGCGCTCCTGCTCGATGCGGTCGTACAGCTCGCGTACGAGCCTGCTCTTGCCGATCCCGGGCACTCCCACCAATGTCACGAGCTCGGCGGAGCGCTCCTGACGGGCGCGATCGAGTCCGCCCACGAGTAGATCGAGCTCACGCCGGCGGCCCACCAGCCGCGCTCCCTGAACACGCTCGAGGTCGACGCGCGACCGTGCCGCGACCGCGCGCCACACTGGGACCGGACTGGCCTTGCCCTTCGCCTCCACGGGTTCCGCCGACGCGTACTCGATCGCCCGCTTGGTCGCTTGAAAGGTCCGCTCACCAACCAACACCTCACCAAGCGGAGCAGCCGTCTGCAAGCGGGCGCCGGTGTTGACGACATCGCCGGCCACGAACCCCTGCCCCTCCGCAGGCTGCGCGTCCAAGATCACCAGCGCCTCGCCGGTGTTGACCCCGACCCGAAGCTCGATCGACTCCTCTGAAGCCCAATCGCGAATCGCGAGCGCCGCTCGCACCGCCCGCTCAGCGTCATCTTCATGGGCGACCGGCGCGCCGAAAACCGCCACTACCGCGTCACCGATGAACTTCTCGACCGTCCCGCCGAAGCGCTCGAGCTCGCTCTTCAACCGCGCGTAATAGGGATCGAGCAGCGCCGCCACATCCTCCGGATCCATCGACTCCGCCCGCGACGTGAAACCGGCCAAGTCGGCAAAAACCACCGTCACCACCTTGCGCTCACGGCGCCCCGACATGGCGCGAGTCTAAGGTCTAGACAACGGCTCCGCCCGATTGTCCACAGTGGCCGATCGCCAGCCAGGCCTCGCGAGATACTGCTCCGGACCGAATGCGTCACTCTCGCCGGAAGGGACGGAGCGTGGTGAAACGATCAAACAGCGGCAGTCTCGGTCGCTGGCCCGATCGGCTACTGAACCGTTAGCGGCGCTTGCGCGATGCGGTGCTCCGCTGCCTCTTGCCGCGCCGCTGGGCTCGTAGGGCACCGTCTGCAGGGGTGTAGATGCTCTCGTGGCCGTCATCCCAGCGGATGCGATACCGAGGCGACGGATCACCCCGGAGGACTTCCTCGATAACGCCCGGCCGAGGCTGGCGGTTCGTTGACCCGGCCTCGGTTACAACGCGATTCCCGACTTCAAAGGCCATGAGCTACCCCTTCTACGCTCTTACTCGAACCTCGGCCTAACGGTACTCCGTCGCCAAGACGCGGCGCGTTTCTGGCCTTCCGCGATGCAAGGAACTGGCGTCGAGCGATCGCGCCAAGGAGGCGATCCCCGGGCCGCAGCTGAGTGCTGAGTTGGTCGAGACGGAGTCGTCTCGTCGCGCGCGCCGGACTGATGCATCCGCACATCGACTGAGCCCGCCGGTCGGGCCGTTCTTGTGCGTCATCGACGGCGCGAAACGGGGTGGACCGTGGTCGCAGACGGGAGGGCACGCAGAGCTCAGACGCCTTGCCGTTGCGGGCCGGGGTGCGCCGGCGTTTCGCTCCGCACCAACTCCGCCACGCGCACGCGGTCGAGATGGCCCGCGAGGGCGTCCCGCTTCCGGTCATCCAGCGACAACTCGGCCACGCGCACCTCGGGGTCACGAGCACGTATCTGCAAGGATCGACACCACCGAGATCATCGACACCATCCACGCCAGACGACTGCCCATGATCCCAGCCAGCGCGGGCCTCAAATTCTGATCAGTTGCGGGAATCCGGGCGGGCGGAACCGACATGGACCCGCCTCCTGGTTTTCGATCGTTGCAGGAGGCCGGGCCTACCGCCAAGTCCGGTGGACGGGCCGCGGCCCAAAGGGCCAAGGGCCGGTCCGCTAGCTCTCAGTGGATGCAGGAGGGCGAGGGCAAGGCGAAGGCCGTTCCGAAGTCGTTGCCCGTCCACACGTTGTCGCCGCAGTTCGGGTTATGGTCGGAGAGGTCGGTGTCCTTGTTGTTGAGGGCGATGTTGCCTTCGATCCAGTTTTGGTTGGCCCCATGGCGCACAACGATGCCGAACTTGTTGTCTCTGGCCACGTTGCCATGCACGGAGGCGCCCTCGCCGCCCGTGATCTCGATTCCCACGGCGTTTTTTGTCGCCAGGACGCCGCGCACGCTCCCATTGCTCTGCAAGCTGCTGGCACCGAATACGATTCCCGCCCGCTGCCATCCGGTGAGCGTCCCTGGCCCCACGACCTCGTCGTTAGTGAGCCCGATACTCGCGTCGATGCCGACACTCGGGATGTCCGAGCCTGTGATCGTGTGGCCGTTTCAGGTGGAGCTTGACGCCACTCGCGGCGATCGCGAAGCAAATATGCGTATCCGCCGTGGCGGTCACGTCGGTGTCGAGCCGATACCTGCCCGGAGCCGATATCCGCTGACAGCTCGTGAGGCTCGTGACGTGCGCGGCCGCCGTCGCCGGAATCGCGAGACCGACCGCGGTCAAGAGCGCGAGCGCGCCCAGCAACGCTCCCCGCCGAAACAAACAAAACCCGTGAACCACCCTTACGCCCCTTTGCGATCTTTCGGAGCCCCCATAGGCCCCACACACGCGCTCAGTGGATGCAGGGGGCTGGGACCGCCGTCCGGAAGCCGTTGCCCCTCCACAGGTTGCTGTCGCAGTTCGGGTTCTGGTCGGAGAGGTCGATCCCGTTGCGGAGAGCGAAGTTGCCTTCGATCCTGTTGCCGGTGGCCCCAGGGAACACGATGAT
>DASYAP010000305.1:0-2243 GCA_036501265.1 Solirubrobacteraceae bacterium
TAAGAACATCGAATACCTTGCGGGACATGCCGTTGCTCCCTTCGAGGGATTGGATTGACCGACACGACCATCCTGTCGCCTGATGCTCCCGATGCCGTCGCGCATTCACCTCAGAGCTGTTGCAGGGAACTACGCACGGCGCTCGGGGTTCGCCCGCAGGTTGGCTTGGCGCCCAGCCACTCCAGTTCAAGGGATCCGCAGTTTGCGGCAGCCAGAGTCGCGGCTCAGCTACATCGCCGGGGCCGCCGGCTCGGCGTAGCCGCGCCCGGCAGGTTTTGACCCTCCGACCTCTCGCTCCGGACGATCCGTCCGTGAGCGCAACGGATAAGAAGCTGCGGCATCCTACGGTGCCATTGCGCGGCCGACCGCGGATGGCAGTCTGCCGCGACGAGTGTTCAATGACGAGATGCCCACACACAGCCCCAACCCAACCATCGCACCAGTCGCGGTGCCCGACGTGGCCGTCTGGCTCAAGATCGCCGACCGCCACTGGTCAGCCGGGACCGTCACCCCCGACGAGTTCGCGGCTCACATCCGACACCCAGCCGACGACGCCAGCGACTGGCGGATGGCGCCGAGCGAAAAACCTGGTCATCCGCGGTCGATTCGGGTTTCGAACAACGGCTGGGGTAGCCCAAGCGATCACCGTCCGGGACCGCCAGCCCCGCTCTGACCCGGGTCCCGGTCGACGATCGCATGTCGAGCCGGTTCCCCGGAGCTTGGCCCGAAGCCGTGATCAGCAGGCGATTTGAGCCGGACCGGGTTCCGCGGGGGCTGTTCTGTTTGGGTTGTTGGTGCTTAGCTTGTGACTTGCTGGGTCTGCTCGGCCTGCCCCGCGGTCGAGAGGAGCGGCCCGCAGGGCCGCTCGTCGAGATCTGCGGAAGAAAGGGTCTTGAGCTGGTGGGCGAACTCGAACTCGACGGGCGGGACGTCGCCGAGCTCTGAGTGCAGGCGCTGGTGGTTGTACCAGCCGACCCACGTGAGGAGCGCGAGCTCGAGCCGGCTGCGCGAGGGCCAACGGCGGTCGGCGATCAGCTCGGTCTTGAGCGTGTCGACGAAGCTCTCGGCCATCGCGTTGTCGTAGGCATCGCCGACGGATCCGACCGACGCGAGGATGTCGTGATCGTCGAGCGCGTCGGTGAAGTCCCCGCTGCTGTATTGCGATCCCCTGTCGCTGTGATGTAGCAGCTCCAGGTCGGGATCGGGGTGGCGCGCGGCGACGGCCATCTCGAGTGCGTCGATCACGAGCGTGTCGCGCATGTGGCCGGCCGCCTGCCAGCCGACGATCATCCGGCTGTAGACGTCGAGGATGAACGCGAAGTAGAGGACGCCCTCGAAGCAGCGCAGGTAGGTGAGATCGGCGACCCACCGCTCGTTCGGCCGCGCGGCGGTGAAATCGCGCTCGAGCAGGTCAGGCCGCCGCGACGCATCGGGATCAGGCTTCGTGGTGCGCCACGGCCGCCCGCGCCGCTTCGCACCCCGGATGTTGTGCTCGCGCATCAGCCGCTGGATCTGGCAGCGCGGCACCCGCTCGCCCTTCCGCAGCAGGTGCTTCCACATCCGCCGGTACCCGTAGGCCTCCCAATTGCGCTTGTGCTCGACACGGATCCGCGCCAGTAGCCGCTCATCCTCGACCGCCCGGATTGAGCGCTGCCCGGTCTTGCGCTGGTAGAACGCGGACGCCGACACGCCCAGAGCCCGGCAGATCGGCTCGACCCCGAAGTCCCCGCGACGCTCGTCGATGAACGCGCTCACTTCGATCGGCGTGGATCGAGCTCGCCCGCGAAAAACACCGAGGCGGCCTTCAAGATCTCATTCGCCCGGCGCAACTCCCTGACCTCGCCGCGCAGCCGCGCGAGCTCCTCACGCTCGCTCGACATCAACCGGTCAGCGCGCTCGCCGGCGTCGGCCTCAGCCTGCCTGACCCAGTTACGCAACGACTCCGCGCCGACCCCAAGATCAGCCGCGACATTCGCAACCGGCCGCCCCGACTCGAACACGAGCCGCACCGCACGATCACGCAACTCCTTCGGATACCGCTTCGATGTAGATGCCATCGCCGGAGAATCTCCTTCCCCCAGGACAGATCATCCTGGGACCAAAGCCTCCGCAAAAACCGGCCTGGCTCAGGACGTCGTTGACCGCGGAGCAGGGCTCCTGCGTGAGTTCTCCGTGCTTCCCCAGCCACTACAACGGCCACATCCACCGCTGTGGGCCACTGTAGCGAGCGAACGATCAATCCG
>DASYAP010000306.1:0-15486 GCA_036501265.1 Solirubrobacteraceae bacterium
CCTGGAGGGAGAGGCGGACATCAACGACTGGACGGTGACCGGCGAGCCTGAGCTGCGCCTCCTCAATCCGGCGGTGCCCACCGGCGTGACGACGTGCACCCAGCTGGTCAACCGGATTCCGGACGTGATCAACGCGCCGCCCGGCTTCATCACGATCGAGAAGCTGCCGCCGCTTCGATACCGCGCGTTCCCGCTCGGGATGTACGTCGGCGACGGCGCCTAGAGCGCGGCGATGAGCGGCTTCTCGCCCTGGACAAATTTGTATATGATCGACTTGCTCCGAGGGGAGACGTAGAAGAGGAGAATCGATGGCGGAAACGACGGCGTCTGATCAGAGCACCAACGGCGCCCGAACGGCGGGCACCCAGGAGACGAGCGGGGCGGTCGAGGCGCTCGTCGAGGAGTGGCGCGACGTCGCGTACAACTGCTTCAGCTCCGGGCACAAGTTCTGCCGCGAGGTGTGCCCTGTCATGCAGGTCACACGGGACGAGCGGCATACCCCCACCGCGTTTCACGCCAACGTGGTGGCGATGGAGAAGGGTCACCTCTCGATCGAGGACGTGGCCGAGGACTACGTGCACTGCACGATGTGTGGTGCCTGCGAGCTGCGGTGCCCGAACAGTCTTTTCACCGGCGACTTCTACCGGTTCCGCCAGCGCACGATCGACGTCGTCAAGGCGATGCGCGCGCTGGCGGTCCAGAGCGGCGTCCATCAGAAGAACTGGAAGCGGTGGGCAGAGCTGACCAACCGGTGGGGCAACGAGCCCGTCCTCGGCTGGACCAAGGAGACATCGGGCAACAAGGTGCGCGCCTGGGCCGTGGGCCTGGACATTCCCACCGGCGGCGAGACCGTGCTCTTCGCGGACTGCGAGGCGGCGTTCTACCGCCCCTCGGTTCCACGGTCGGTCGCCCAGCTTCTAACCGCTGCCGGCGTGGAGTTCGGTCTGATGAACCAGCAGTGGTGCTGCGGCGGGCCCATGTGGGAGACCGGCTACGTGGATATTGCGCACGCGATGGCCGAGCACAACATGCTCGACTGGCGCAAGACGAACACCAAGCGGATCATCTGCCTTGACCCGCACGACTACATCACGATCATCGAGCAGTACCCAGCTCTGGATCCGAACTTCGACGACTTTGAGATCGTGCTCGCGGTCGACGTGATCGCGGAGCAGATCCGGGACGGGAAGCTCAAGCTGACCACTCCGATCGAGCGCACCGTCACCTACCACGACCCCTGCCGGCTGAACAAGCGGATGGGGGTGTGGAAGGCACCGCGCGAGATCCTGCGTGCGATCCCAGGCTTGAAGTTCGTCGACGTCGACCACGTCACGCAGTGGTCCTACTGCTCAGGAGCAGGCTCGAACCTGGGAGTGGAGAAGCCGGAGCTGACCGCCGAGATCAGCCGCCGCCGCGTCGCCAAGGCGCGCGAGCTCGACGGCGTCGACACGCTTGTCTCGGCGTGCCCGTGGTCCGAGCGGCCGTTGACCGAACAGGGCGAGGCACAGGGGATCGAGGTATTCGACATCTTCGAGCTGGTCGCCGAGGCGGCGGGATTCGAGGTGTGACGTGGCAACGATTGCGCTCCTAGACGGCGTCGTCGACGAGCTCACCGCGATCTGCGGGCCCGACCACGTATTCACGGGTCGGTCCGCTGTGTTCAACCGAGCCCGGGTGCCGGCGCCGTTCCCGGCCCATCATTGGGAGGACCACATTCCCAGTGCGGTGGTCCTACCGACCTCGGCCGAACAGGTCTCCGAGGTGGTCAAGCTCGCCAACCGGCACGGCATCCCGGTGGTGCCCCGTGCCGGCGCCACCGGCCTGACAGACGGCGCGGTGCCGCTGCGCCACGGCATCGTCGTCGACATCAAGCTCATGAACGAGATCCTCGAGCTGGACCATGAGAACCGGACCGTGACCGTGGGCCCCGGGATCAACATGCTCAAGCTCAACGAGGAGCTGCGCAAGCACGGGTACATCTATCCGGACGACCCGGCGTCGTATCCGTGCTCGCTTGTCGGCGGGCGGATCGGGACGAGCGGATGGTCGCTGATAGGCGGGCGCTACGGGCACACCCGTGACCTGGTGATCTCGTTTGAGATCGTACTGCCCACCGGGGAGATCATTCGCGTGGGCGATGGGGGTGGCGCAAAGGTACGCAAATCCTCGAGCGGTTACCAGCTCAAGCATCTGTTCATGGGTCATCAGGGGACGCTCGGAATCGTGACCGAGGCGACGCTCGAACTGGTCAACCGGCCCGAGGCCGAGTTCTCGATCTTCTTCTCCTACGACAACTACATGGATGCCTGGCAAGCGACCGGGGATTTGGCACGTTCGGGAGTCGCGACGCTCGCCGGCGTGGTCCTCTTCGACGAGGAGAAGGTCAGGTACCTGCGCCGGGACGACGAGGCTTACATTCCCCAGCCGGACTCGGTGAAGGCCGTGATCGCCTGCGCAGCCTATGGAAACGCAGACGAGGTACGGGTCGGGGCAAAACGCCTGCTACGAATGGCCAAAGCCTCTGGGGGTGCGTACATGGGAGACGAGATTGCCCAGGGTGACTGGGCCTCGCGCCATGACCGATACGCGACGCCCCAGCACGGGCGCACGCGCGATGGACAGGTCGCCCTGATGAGCTGGCATTGCGAGGATGCGTCGATCCCGTATCCCGAACTGCCGGCCGTGCGAGAGAAGTGGCACGCGATCGCCGACTCGCTGCGCGAGCGGTTCGACATGTTCGACGACTGGGGCATGTTCGCGTACACCAACGGGGCGTTCAAGCCATGGGGCGACTACCTCGCCGAAGTTGACATCGGGATCTGGGAGATGAACTGGGACGATCAGAGCTGGGCCGCATGGGTCGACGCCAAGCGTGACCTCGCGCGGGTCTCGATCGAGCACGGAGGCTCGATCTCCGCCTGCCACGGGTCCTGCCGCGCGGGCGAGGTCGACCTCGTGCCGACGGAGTTGGGAGGAGGCTACGAGGTGATGAAGACGATCAAGCGATCCCTTGACCCGAACAACGTCATGAACCCCGGTAAGTACCTGCTCGACCAGGCCTACGAGGAGGCGTAGAGAATGTTCGGCTTCAGGCTCTCAGCCGAGAGACCGCCCGAGGCGCACCGCGTGACCGACGTGGTCGTCAGCCGTTTCGAGCATATCTACGAGATCGATCCGGCGCTGATGACCGAGCACGTCCACCAGCAAAACATCCCCAATTGGGAGTTCAACCGGATCGTGGAGAACCGATGGGAGCACCTGGCCTGGATGCACGCTCACTTCGCGGACACAAAACTCTCGGGGGAGGAGTTGCTTGCCGAGATAGAGGCCGAGCGCTGAGCAAGGGCCGGCTCAATCCAGCGGGACCAGCCCCGCCGGAGCGAGCCGCGCCACCGCGCGGTCGAACCGGGTCGGCCGGCGACCGGCCTCCTCCGCGCGTTCCTTGCGCGCCACGGCGCTCCTGACGATACGTCCGCCGATGTACCGGAAGGGCTCGGCGGGGAGGCCGCGAGGGGGACGGCGGACGAGGCCGCAGCGCGCCCAGTCGTCGTCGCGCCCGAGCGCCATCGACGCGAGGATGCGCCCGCCGAGCAGGGAGGGTGCCACGCCGTTGCCGGAGTAACCAGCCCCGCACAGAAGGTCCGGGCGGCCCAGCGCGTGAAAGAAGGGCAGACCGTCGACCGTCCGGTCGATGGGCCCCGCCCAGCTCGCCGCGATTGGGACTGCGGCGAACGCGGGGTAGACGGCGCGGAGACGCGCGGCGAGCTCTTGCTCCATCGGCGAGGGCCCGTTGAACGAGGCGCCGATCCTGGCGTCGTACCCCAGCCGACCGCCGCCCTTGCCGAACGCGATCCGCCCGTCGAGCGTGGTGCGGTAGTAGTGAACCATCAGGCAGGAGTCCGAGATGCTCACGCCGTCGCGCCAGCCGGTACGAGCGAGTTCTTCCGGCGCCGGGTCGGTGATTGCGATGTCACTCGCCACGACGACGAGGGCACGGCGCAGCTCCTGCAGCCGTAGCGACCAAGCGTTCATGGCGATCACGACCCGATCGGCGGCGACGTCCCCGCCTGGGGTGCGGACCGCGAGCGTTGGAGAGCGCTCGAGCGCGATCATCGGCGAGCGCTCGAAGACTTCAACTCCCCGCCGCCGTGCGACCCGCACCAGGCCGCGCGCGAGCGCGGCCGGCTGGACAGTCGCCGACAGCGGTTCCAAGACCCCGGCGATGTGCGCGCGTGACCCGCTGCGCGCCTGAAGCTCTTCGGGCGCGACCCGAACAAACGGCTCGTCGCCGTGGCGTTCGATCGCGGTGATTGTTCGCTCCCACGCGCCGAGTTGGGCAACGTTGGTCGCGGTCCACAGCCAGCCACCGCGCCGGTAGTGTGCGTCGATCGAGTTCTCTTGGCAGAAAGTCCCGAGCTCCTCTACAGCATCCGCAGAGGCTCGCGCCAGCGACAGCGCCTCCGGGGTTCCGCAGGCACTCTCGAGCGCAAGGAAGTGGTGCCAAAAGGTCATCGCGAAACCGCCGTTGCGGCCACTTGCGCCGGCACCACAGACTTCGGCTTCGATCAGAACGACCTCCGCGGATGGGTCGAGCTCCTTTATCCGTAGCGCCGTCCACAATCCGGTGAAGCCGCCTCCCACGACGCACACATCCGCCCGCCTCGACCCTTGGAGCGGAGTCACATCGGCCACGGGTGCCACCTCCCGCAGCCACCAGCTCTTGCGCTCTAGCTCGTCCCCAGCCGCCGGCGTAGTCGCCATCTCTGGAGCCTAAGCTATCCGTGATGGCCACCGGTCGATGTCTGTGCGGCGCTGTCTCCTACGAGGTGAGTGGCTCGCTCCGGGACGTCCTGGTGTGTCACTGCGAGGAGTGCCGCCGCTGGCACGGCCACGCGTCCGCGACCGCGGCGGCGAAGAGGGGAGACCTCGTGATGAAAGAGGGGCGTGGTCTGCGCTGGATCGATAGCCCGCAGAGCGACGCTCGCGCGCGGCGCGGTTTCTGTGCCGAGTGCGGTTCGAGCTTGTTCTGGGACGCTCCCGGGCGCGAGACGATCAGCATCGCGGCGGGGACGCTGGACGGTGAAACCGGTCTGCGCACGGCGAGCCACTGGTACGTCTCGCAGGCCGCTGACTACTACGACATCCCGCACGACGGCCTTCCGCGACACGAGCTCAGCGGCGAGGGGGAGCTTCCCTGATGCACACCGCGACCGAACTCACCAGCTCCGACTTTGTGATCGAAGTCTCGGGGCGCCCCGCGAGTCTCCAGGATGTCTTTCGAGACTTCGACGACCGCGACCGCCTCGGAGTCATCGTCCGGCGGCCCTGCGGCGCGACCGGCGCGAGCGCGTTGATCCTCGCCGCCGTGACCGCGTTCTACGACGCCCAGCGGGAGAGGCACGGCCCCGACGGGTTCTTCATCTATCCCGACTACTTCCTATTTCACGTCGGCGAACGCTGGGGCGATCACGGCATGCTCGACGTCTGGCCTTCGCACAAAGAGGTGGTGGTCGGAAAGGAGAGCTCCGAGGAGCTGCTGCGCGCGGTCAACGACCGGGCGGTCACCCGCCTGCTGGTGGAAGATCGCGAGCGCAACGAGTGGGGCTTCGAGCGCCAGTCGCTGGCGAGCGCCCGGGACCGGATCGTCAGCGCGCTGGCCTACTCCGCCGACGGTCGCGTGACCGAGCCGGACGTCACGGTGACCGGAAACCGCGTGACGGAAGCCTATGTAGACGCGCTGTTCGACGACTCGGATGGAAGTCACGACGAGACCAGGGCAGCCAGAGACACCCTCCGCCACGACGGCATCACAACGGAGACCTACCGCCGCCTCAGCCTCGACGAAGCACTGGCGCGCCTCTAGACGGGGCTTAGTGCGCTGGTGGTTCCCAGCCCTCGAGCACAGCCGGCTTCCAATCGGCGCCGACGAGCCGCGAGTCGTCCACCCAGGGCCCCAGTTCCGGCTGGGGGAACTTGCAGTGCATCTCCTTCAGCGCGACGCCGTAGGAGTTGCCGGACTCGAGGTGCTTGATCAGGAGCTTCCGCGCGATCTCGTTCTCGCGTCCCTCGGGAATCGGGAAGTAGATCTTCAGAAACGAGTTGGAATAGCGGTCGAACACCGCCGGGGTGCCTTCTTCCTCCAAGAGCTCCACGTCCTCGAGCCAGTTGAGATCCTGGCCCGGAGTGGACGCCATCAGGTCGACGTCTTCTAAGAGCGAGATGTCCTCCTGATAGGGGAAGCGGCGGCCCGCCAGGTACTCGGCGTCGATCGAGACAACCTTCTGCGGCTCGGCGGGGAGATGGTGTTCCTCGGCCATGCTCAGAGCTACGTCGCCTCGCCGACGTGCTCGCGTTCGGGGAGATAGTCGATGGGGTTCTCCAGGTGGCGCTCGAGCATGTGCCGCATCTCCTCGAGGGTGCGCTCCTCCGAGACGCCGGGGATGTAATTGGTGCCGGCGAGCGGCACCCGCGCCATCGCGGCGGCCTCGGTGGTTAGCGCGCAGAGGTCCTCCGGCTCGAGGTTGTGGACGTTGGTCTTGCCGCAGGCTCGAGCCAGCATCTGGCACTCGAGCGTCATCGTATGCAGGAGGTTGTAGACGCGGTTCGCTGCCTCGTCGACGACCAACCGCTTGCGCAGCTCGGGATCCTGGGTCGTGATTCCGACCGGGCAGCGCCCGGTGTGGCAGTGGTAGCAACGGCCGGCGGGCACGCCCACAGTGCCCTCGTAGTCCGTCACGCCGGGGATCTCCTTGTTGCAGTTGAGCGCCATCAGCGCCGATGTCCCGATAGCGACCGCGGTCGCGCCTAGGGCAAGCGCCTTGGCGACGTCGGCGCCGTTTCGGATCCCGCCGGCAACGATAAGGTCGATTTCGTCTGCCAGCCCCACGTCCTCGAGTGCGCGACGGGCCTCCGGAATCGCAGCCATGAGCGGAATGCCCGTCTCCTCGGTCGCAATGTGGGGGCCGGCGCCAGTGCTGCCCTCGGCGCCATCAAGGTAGATCGTGTCCGGGCCGCACTTGGCGGCCATGCGCACGTCGTCATACACGCGCGCGGCCCCCAGTTTGAGCTGAATCGGGACCTGGTAGTCGGTCGCTTCTCTGATCTCCTGGACCTTCAGCGAAAGGTCGTCGGGGCCCAGCCAGTCAGGATGACGAGCGGGTGAGCGCTGGTCGATTCCGGCGGGCAACGAGCGCATTTCGGCGACCTGCTCCGTCACCTTCTGGCCCATCAGGTGGCCTCCGAGCCCCACCTTGCACCCTTGGCCAATAAAGAACTCGACCCCGTCGGCGAGCATTAGGTGATGCGGGTTGAACCCATAGCGGCTCTGAATCACCTGGTAGAACCACTTCGTGGACAGGTCGCGCTCGGGCGGGATCATGCCGCCCTCGCCCGAACAAGTCGCGGAGCCCGCCATCGAGGCGCCCTTGGCGAGTGCCATCTTCGCCTCCAGGGAGAGGGCACCGAAGCTCATCCCAGTGATGTAGATCGGGATGTCGAGCTCGAGCGGCTTCGATGCAAAGCGTGAACCGAGGACCGTCTTGGTGACGCACTTCTCCCTGTAGCCCTCGATCACGAATCGGGTTAGCGTTCCCGGGAGGAACATGAGCTCGTCCCAATGGGGGATCGGCTTGAACAGCGAGAAGCCGCGCATGCGGTAGCGGCCTAGCTCGGACTTGACGTGGATGTCGTCGATGACCTCGGGCGTGAAGAGCCGGCTGCGCCCGAGAACGTTGCGGCGGATGGGTTCGGTCTCGTCTGTCATAACCCGTCCTCCTCTTAGAGCACGAGCTTGCGTTCAGCCGGCTCGAGCAGGTCGTAGTTGTAGAGCATCTTGCCGCACACGAACTTCTGGAACTGCGGCGGCGAGCCGAGCCCGTATATCGAGAACTTGCGCTCGATCAGCTCGGAATCCGCGTCGGTCCACTCGCCCGGCACGCAGTCGATCCCCAGCGAGCGGACCTCACCCGCGACGTAGATCACCCCGTCGTACATGGAGTCGCCGAGGCCGGGTCCCACGTTGCCGCAGATGATCTGGCGCCCGCGCTGCATCATGAAGCCCGTCATCGAGCCCGCGTCCCCGAGCACGATGATGGTGCCGCCCTTCTGATCGATCCCGGTACGCGCGCCGACCTGTCCCTTGACGACGAGATCGCCGCCACGCAATGCCGCACCCGCGAGCGAGCCGGCGTTGCTCTGCACCACGACGACTCCCGACATCATGTTCTCGGCCACCGACCAACCGACGCGCCCGTTGATCTGCACCTCGGGTCCGTCGATCAAGCCGCAGCCGAAGTAGCCCAGGCTTCCCTCGAATGTGACCTTGCATCTGCGCAGAATCCCCACCCCGAGCGAGTGTCGTGCGCCGGGGTTCTGAACGGTCACGTCGCGGACACCCTGCTCGTAAAGGAGCCAGCGCAACTCGAGATTGACCTTGCGCGGCGTGAGCTCGCGCGCGTCAAAGGTTGCGCGATCCCCGTCGATTTGAGAGATGCGCGGGACCGCGTCGTCGAGCTCGACCAGCCCGCGTGGGTCAAAGCGCGGCTCCTGTGCTACCGCTTCCACACCATCACCTCACTCTCGTAGGGGTCGTAGGTTTCGATCTCGCGGTCTATCACCGCGCGGATCGCGATCTCCTCGGATGCAAGTGCGACCAGATCGTCTCCTTCGTAGAGCACCAGCGGCTTGGCGGCGAGCTCGTCCTTGGCCATCCCGAGCGCCTCTTCGGTCACGCAGATGTATGTGAAGACCCCGTCGAGGTCGTCAAGGCTTCTGCGCATGGCCTCTTCCAGCGAGTCGCCCTCGCGCATCCGCTCGGCGAGGTAGACGGCGACGATCTCCGAGTCGCACTCCGAGGCGAACCGGTGGCCAAGCCGTTCCAGGCGCCGCCGCCATTGGTGGTAGTTGGTCAGCTGGCCGTTGTGGACAACCGCCACATCCGAGAACGGGTAGGCCCAGTACGGATGCGCGTTTGAGATGTCGACGTCGGACTCGGTCGCCATGCGGACGTGGCCGATCCCGTGGCTGCCGAGGTAGCGCCCCAGGCCGTACTCGGCCGCGACCGTGCGCGCATCGCCCAGATCCTTGACGATCTCAAGCGAGTGGCCCGCGGAGAGAACCTCGACACCGTTGACCGACTCTGCGAGGTCCGCGAGTCGCTTGAGCTCGCCCTTGTAGGAGACGGTGAGCACCATCGTGTACTCGTTGACGTCCTCGATGGTGGCGATTTGGGCGCCACCTTCGCGCAACCGGCTCCGGACGCCGTGGCGGCGCCGTCGCAATGCATCGGCGAGGTCGAGGTCGCCGTCGGCGGGGCCGTCGGCAAGCTTGAGGCGCATGATGAACTCCTGTTCCGGAGCCCGGTAAAGCGCGTACCCGGTCGAATCGGGGCCGCGGTGGCGCATGGACTGCAGCATGCGCGTGAGATCGTCGCCCAGGCGGTGTGCCCCGTTGCCGTTGCGGTAGATGAGTCCGGCGATTCCACACATAGTCGGCCTCCGCTAGGGGAGCACCTCCAGATATTCGTCGCGCTCCCAGTCGGTCACGTACGCCAAATAACGCTCCCACTCGTCGCGCTTGTAGTGGTGGAAGACGCGGTAGAGACGTCCTGGTAGGGCGCTGCGGACCACATCGTCGGCGGCGAGTGCGTCGAGCGCCGCGCCCAGGCTGTCCGGAACTTTCTCGATCTCTGCTCCCGCTTGAAGGAGGTCGTAGGTGTTGCCCTGTTGCGGGGGGCCGGGGTCGAGCTCACGCCGGACGCCGTCCAGCCCAGCGCGAAGCAGCGCCGCGACCGTCAGGTACGGATTGCAGGAGGAGTCGACGCCGCGATACTCGAACCGTCCTCCGGAGGCCACGCGCACGGTCGTGGTGCGGTTCTGCCAGCCCCAGTTTTTGTAGATCGGTGCCCAGAAGCCGGTGTCCCACATGCGCACATATGAGTTCACCGTGGGATTGCACACGCACATCAGCGCCGGGAAGTGCTCGAGCATGCCACCGAGGAAGTGGCGCCCCATCTCAGAGAGCTTCGCGGGGCCGTCTGGGTCGTAGAAGACGTTGATGCCATCGTCCCCGATGAGGGTGAAGTGATGGTGATGACCGTTGGCGGAGACGCCCGTGAATGGCTTCGGCATGAATGAGGCCAGCAGACCGTGCTTGCGCGCGACCGCCGCGCACACCTGGCGGTAGGTGGTGATGTTGTCGGCGGTCCGTAGCGGGCGGTCGAAACGGAAGTTGAGTTCCAGCTGGCCCGGGGCGTCCTCGTGATCGCCGTAGCTCATGTCGAGCCCGAGCGCCTGGCCGTAGTCGACGACGTCGAGCAGCACCGGCCGCAGCTCTTCGAACTGGTGGATGTGGTAGCAGTAGGGCTTGGTGACGCCCTCGGGCGACCCGCCGTCCTCGCTTCGCCTCAGCCACATCATTTCGGGCTCGATACCGATCAGAAACTGGTAGCCGAGCTCCTGTTCGAACTCGTGCGCGATCCGCTTGAGGTTCTGGCGCGGATCGGCGTCCAGCAGGTCGCCGGTCTCGGTGTCATAGCAGTCGCAGTACACCCGCGCGACGCGCGGATCCCACGGCAGCACAGCGAAGGTGTCGAGGTCTGCGACCGCAGCGAGCTCTGACTCCTCGGGCCCGAAGCCGATGTAGTTGCCGAGACGATCGGTGAACAGGTTGGCCGTCGCGCCGTAGACGAGCTGATAGCCGCGCTGAGCAACCTGCGGGAAGAACGTAGAGACGACCCCTTTGCCCATGACGCGCCCGGTGACGGAGATCTGCTGGAAGAAGACGTATTTGATCCCTTCAGCTTCAATCCGGCGTGCGAGCTGCTCGATCTGCTCCGCGCGCCCGGGGCGGTTGCGGGCCTCCTCGAGCGTCGCCGGGGGCGGGTCGATCCGCGGCGTGGCTAGCACCTGCTCGGCAGTTGCGCCGAACGCCGGCGTCGGCGGCCCCTCGAGCTTGCGATCCTCGACGCCTGTTGCCATCCGCTCTCCTCTCTCGCTCCCGTGGACCACGTCCTACGCCCTCTAATCTACTAGACAAATTGGTACACGGCCCTGGGGGCCTCATACCAAGCGGCTCTCAGCATTGTCAAGGCAGCCGAGGGCGACCGCCTCCACCGCTATACTCGCATACCGCAACGATATTGCGTATGACGCAATAGACGAATCATCTTCCGCGGAACCGCTCACTAATGTCCGGACCTCATCCGCAATGAACGGCTCGCTCCCTTCCTCCACCCCTGTTCTGGTCATCGGCGCGGGAGTCCACGGGCTCTCGACCGCGTGGCACTTGGCGCGCGCCGGCGAGAGTGTGCTCGTCGTCGACAAGACCGAGGTGGCAGCGGGGGCTTCGGGAATCGCCTGTGGCGTGATTCGCAACAACTACTTCCAGCCGGCGATGTCAGAGCTGATGGCCGCCTGCGTCGAGGTGTGGGAATCCGACCCCGAGGCGTTCCATTACCACGAAAGCGGCTACATCGCGCTCGGGCCCCCTGCGCAGGCGAGCGATCTGGTCGCTGTGCACGAACGCCAGCAACGGATCGGCTATCCCTCGGACCTCTTCGTAGGCGAGGATGAGGTCGCGGCCCACATGCGCTCCTTGTTTGGGGACTGGCGGGCGCCAGGCTTGACCGTGTGCCTGCACGAGCGGGTCGGCGGCTATGCCTTCAACCGCGAATCGATCCTCGGCCTGGCCGATAAAGCACGCGCGGCAGGCGCCGAGATCCGAAGCGGCGTGCAAGTCGCAGGCTTCGATATGGATGCCTCGGGTGCAGTGGCCGCCGTGGATACCAATCGGGGCACCATCGAGGTCGACCAGGTCGTGGTCGCTGTGGGCCCCTGGATCGCCAACCTTTGGGACCTGCTGGGGCTGCCGGACCGGGTCGACGTGCGTCAGCCCGACGGGTCTGTCCTAGCGGATCAGCCGATGTGGACCTACTGGTATCTCCAGGAGGGAGAGATCGACTTTGATCCGGCGCGGTTCGTCACCGACGATGGCCGATCCTCCCCGGTCCTGCATGTGGACAGCGACTGCCCGCTCCGAGACGACGACCGCCGTCCCATCACCGACGACCCCTGGGGCATCTACGTCAAGCCCGATCGCAAGACGGTGCAGGGCGGCGCACAGCCGCTACGGGTCGGCCATAGCTTCGAACTCGATCCTTACCCGACGGGGTCCGTGGAGCCCGGCTTCCCCGACATGTGGTGTGCTGCCCTCTCGCACTGCCTTGGGCGGTTCGAGGGCTGCCGACCGCGCTACCGCCAGGCGCGGTCGGGAGGGGTAGGAGCGTTTACAGTGGACAACTTCCCCGTGTTCGATTACATGCGCCCGAACGTGTTCGTCGTCGCAGACTCAAATCACGGCTACAAGATGATCGGCGTCGGGCGGGAGGTGGCCCGCGTAATGCGAGGCGAGCACTCGTCGCTGTTGCACCCATTCCGATACGAGCGCTTTACCGCGGGCGAACTCCATCCGGTGTCTCACAGCCCCTATCCCTGGAGCTGAGGCGCTCGGTCGTGTCCACCGCGCTGATCGGGGTCTCGAGCGGGTTTACCGATTACGGCGACTACCTCGGGGTTGCCTTCGCCCGTCCGCTCGAGCGATTGGGCGCCAGTGTCGTGACCCTTCCCTACTTGGAGCGGCCCGAAAGCCTTCTCCCGCACCTCGACGGCCTACTCATGGCAGGGGGTCGCGATATCGAGCCGGCCCGTTTCGACGGCGTCGGCCATTCCACGTCCACGCCGCATTCGCCGTTGCGCGATCAGTTCGAGCTGGCGCTCGCCCCGGCCGTGATTTCGGCCGGCATCCCGCTTTTGGGTATCTGTCGCGGGATGCAGATCATCAACGTCGCGCTCGGTGGCACGCTCGAGCTCGACCACAGCCTGCTGCCGCCACCGGCCACCACCCATCCGGGCGGAGACTGGGATCGCTGGCGTGAGGTGGTTCGCGCAACGCTTGGCGGGTGGTCCAAGCCGGAACATCCCTGCCATGAGGTGACGATCGCGCCCGGGAGCACGTTGGCCGACGCCTTGGGCGACCAGGCGATAGTCAACAGCTACCACCACCAGAGCATCGCCAGTTTGGGCCGCGACCTGGTTGCCACCGCACGGGCCCCCGACGGAGTGATCGAGGCGATCGAATTGCCCAGCGCCGACAGCCTATGCCTGGCAGTGCAGTGGGAGGAGCAGGAGCAGCCAGACACGCCGCTGTTCGCGATGCTCGTGCGCGCAGCCCAGGAGCACGCGGCGTCCGGCCGACGCGCCGTGGCGGAGGGCCACGGGGCGGGCGTCGCTTAAGCGGCCGCTCCGGGTCCCCCGAGCGAGCGGCTGAGCTCGCCCGCTGCTCGGCGCAGCGGTTCGTACAACGATCGCCGCTTGGTCGCGGGCAACCGCACTGCTGGGCCCTGCAAGCCCAGGATCGCGACCAGCTCCGCCCGCCTTCCGAGCACGGGCGCCGCGAGGGCGCCGAGGTCGGGCTCACGTTCTCCGACGGCTTCGGCGATCCCGGACGCGCGGACGCGTTCAAGCTCCTTGGCCAGCACGTCTCGATCGGTGATCGTGCGCTCGGTGAAGCGTTCGAGCGTCGACGGCAGCGACACGCCCAAATCGGGTTCCGCGAACGCCAGCATCACCTTGCCCGCGGCGGTGGCGTGGGGCACGCTGGTTCGGCCGACCCGAGCCATGCTGACCACGCTCGACGCCGATGGCACAAAGTCGACCGTGATTGCTTCGCCGGCGCCCGGCACGGACAACGTGGCCGTCTCGCCGGTGTGTTTGACGAGCCACTCGAGCCACGGGCGGCCAAGCTCGCGGACATTCAGCCGGGCAAGCACGCGGTCAGAAAGTGCAATCAATTTCAGCCCCAGCCGATAGGAGCCTTCCGGAGCTCGTTCAACCAGACCACCGCCCTCGAGCGTGGCCAGGAGGCGCGAGGCGGTGCTGGCGTTCACCCCGATTCTTCGCGCGAGCTCGTTGACACCGAGGCCGTCATCGCTATCGGACAGCGCGTCGAGTAGGGCCAGCGCACGGGCCACCGAGCCCACCACAGGGCGAGCCCTGGACTGCGATGCACCGTCGCCGACGGACAACGATCCCGTCAGCGGTCGCGGACACCGCGCGACGCGCGCCTGCGCTCCGTCGCCCTGACACGAGCGCGGCCACCCTTGGATCCCCCGACCGGCACTGGGCGCGTGGCCTCGAGCGTGCGGAGCACCATTACGTGGATGCCGCCAGGGGCGAACAGGTCGCGCGAATACGCGACCCGCTCGTCGCGGCCGGCGAAGATCAGCTCCTCGAGTTCAAGCACCGCAGTCGTGCGGGGGACGCGCAACAGCTTGCCTGCGCGCTCGCGCGGAGTGAGCACATAGGGCATGACCTGGGTCCGCGCGTACGTGATGGGTACCCCGGTCTCGATCAGCAGGTCGAGGACCATCTTTCCCTCGTGCAGCGAAGCTGAGAGACGTTCCCGATCGGGCAATTCGACACTCGGATGGACCACGTCGAACATCACCGCGACCGGCGCACCGTCCGCTATCAGCGTGCGCGAAACTGATATCGCGGGCGCGATCGGCGCCAAGCCCAGCGCCTCCCCGACCTCTGTACCGACCGGCCGGCGCTCGATCTTGAGGTCGACCGACGAGAGCGTCAACCCCCGGCGGGCCGCCAGCGAGGAATAGGGCTCAAGCCGCTCCAGCCGCTCGTCGAAGGCACTGGGCCCGGCCAGGTGTCCGACGAATGTTCCGCTTCCCTGGCGGCGGACGATTTCGCCGCTCTCCTCGAGCCGCTCCAACGCGCTGCGCAGCGTGCCACGTGACACGGCCAGCATCGCCGCCACCTCGTTCTCGGGCGGAAGCCGGTCTCCCTGCCGGTAGCGTCCACCCGCCAACCAGTTGCGCACCGCCTGCTCGGCACCATCGACCAGCGAGTGCCCGTCGTCGGACCGCCCTTCGCGACGCCCCTGAAGCGGGATGTGCGTGCTCACGGGCGAACCATGCCGATCGCGCCGTTGGCCCCAAACGTCCGATGATGGTGCCCCGCCAGCATGATCTCCTAACCCAATGAGGCCAACCCAGGCGCCGACCGAAGCCCGCGCGATACCGATGCGCGGATTATATGTGCGGTATTAATCCCCACATAGACTTGAACAAGTTCATCCAATGGGGGTGAGAGTGTCGACGACGGACCTTCATCGCACGGCGTTCTACGGGGTTCAGGAACAGGCCGGGGCAACGTGGACTGATTGGGAGGGGTGGGCCTGGGCTGCGGACTTTGGTGATGCCGTCGCCGAACACCAAGCCACGCGTACGGCCTGCAACCTGTGGGATGAGTCGCCGCTTCGCAAGTGGGACATACGCGGGCCGGGGGCGCTCTCGCTTGCGGACGCGGTGTTCACCAACGACATGGCCTCGCTCGAGGTGGGCCAAGTGCGCTATGGGCCGATCTGCGACGAAAAAGGATTGATGGTCATGGACGGGACGGTGTTTAACCTCGGCGA
>DASYAP010000307.1:0-9092 GCA_036501265.1 Solirubrobacteraceae bacterium
GTCATGTACGTCAACACCACCGCCGAGGTCAAGGCCGAGACTGACTACTGCTGCACGTCCGCAAACGCCGTCAAGGTGGTCGAGCACATTTACCGCGAGCACGGCGAGGACGCCGAGATCCTCTTCGGACCCGACATGTTCCTAGGCGCCTACGTCGAGCGCGTCACGGGCCGGCGCATGCATGTGTGGGACGGCGAGTGCCACGTGCACGCGGGCATCCGTCCGGACGACATCGCCGCGGTCAGGGCGGCCCATCCCGGTGCCGACTTCCTCATCCACCCGGAGTGTGGTTGCTCGACAAGCGTCATGGAGTACGTCGCCTCCGGCGACGTCAGCGCCGAGGGCGTGCACATGCTCTCCACCGGAGGGATGCTGGATTACGCCCACGAGCAGGCTTCCGCCCGAGGCGAGGCGCGGCCTTCGTCGGCAGTTGTGGCGACTGAGACCGGCATGCTTCACGGCCTTCGCACGGCCGCACCTGAGATGGAGTTCGTCGCCGCCAACGAGGCGGCGCACTGCCGCTACATGAAGATGATCACGCTGCCGAAGCTGCGTGACTCGCTGCGCGACGGCGCCCACGTGGTCAAGGTCGCCGGCAAACTCGCCGATCGGGCTCGCGTGCCGATCGAGCGAATGGTCGCTATAGGCTGAGCAGATCCAGCCCCTGCTCGCCGGCTTCCCGGACCGCCCGCAGCGTCCTGCGCCTGCGCTCGAACTCAGCCGGGGTATAGCAGTGCACGTCCGCGGCGGCGCCTAACTCGAGCGCGTCCCAGAGATTGCCCGCGTGGTAGACGCGTTCCAGCCACGGCATGCCGTCAAACGCGGGGGAAACGAGAATGACCACGAACTCAGGGCCGCGTTCACGCTGCGGCGGCGCGCCCCGCTCGTCCGCGACCCGGGCGCCGCCGAGCAGTGCGACCTCAACTGGCCAGCGGTCGCGGATGCGTGCCAGGTACGCCGCGAGCTCACGGCGGTTGACGGCGGGTCCGAGTTCACCTACGGACATTGAGGCTCAGGCGGCGCCCTTGGCCCGACCCGCCTCAGAGGCGCGCGATCGCCGCGACCATCGCGCTCTCGAGCTCCAGAGCGCGCGAATTAGGCGGTCCGTCGATGAACAGTGCAAACGCCAGTCGCTTGGCGCCACGGCTGTGACAGTACCCGGCCAGGTTGGTGACATCCGTCAACGTGCCGGTCTTGGCTACGCATCTGCCTTTGGCTGCCGTGTGGACCGCGATCGTCTGTACGGTGCCGTTCACCCCGACGACCGGCAGCGAGGAGTACACCTCGGCGCCGCGCGCGGTGCCCCAGAGCTCGCGCAGCAACTCGACGACCTGCCGCGGCGAAGTGTGATCGTCGCGGGAGAGCCCCGAGCCATCGACGATGTGCGGCTGCAGCCCGTAGTCCTGCGAAATCACCTTGCCGATCACGCGCGCACCCGCGGCCGTGGTGCCGGCACCGCCGAAGCGGACGCCCAGTTGCTTGGTGAGCATCTCGGCGAAGAAGTCGTCAGAGGGCACGTTCATTAGCCGAAGCAGGACTGACATCGGGGGTGAGGTGACGGTTGCGAGGTTGCGAGCCGACCGTGGCGCCGTACCCGTCCGCCGCGTCGTCCGCACCTCGATACCGGAAGCGCTCATTGTTTGCGCCAGTTCGCGGGCGGCAAACGCGGACGGGCTCCACTTCCCCGTGGTCGCGCCGTGATCGTAGGTGAGGGCGCTTAGCTGGCCTCCAAGGTCTGGGATGTCGGGGGCAAAGTGGGTCGTTGGCGGCCCGGGACGGTTGTCGAATAGCGCACCATCCCCGATCAGCTGGCCGGTCACGCGGCGGATCCCATCACCCCGGAGTTTGCGGACTACGTTGGCGGCAGTGGAGCCAAAGCCGTGTTCCCAGATACGATTGAAGCCCCCGTCCCCGAATGTCGGGTCGCCGCCGCCACGCAGGTACAGATCGCCATGCCAGACGCCGCGAGCAAGGTGGCCGGCGCCGAGTACGCTGGTCTGCAGCCTCGCATGCGGGCCCAGATCGCAAAAGATCGCGGTCGACGTGTACAGCTTCTCGACGGAGGCCGGCCACCGGGCGATCCGAGGACGCAGGTCGAAGAGCGGGGCGTGGTCGGTGAGGTCGTAGACCACCGCGCCGGACATTGGTCCCGCCTTTTTGAAAGTGTGTGCCAGCGCGGCGCGGAGTGCCGCGGTGCCGCGTGGAAAGTGCGGCTTAGGGGGCGGAGTCCGCACAGTCCGGGCCGGGCGCGCAACGCCCGCGGCGGCCGTTGTGCGAGCGTGGCGCGAACGGGCACCTCCGCACCCGGCGAGGACGCCCGCCGCCACAGCGGCGAGCGCGAACAGCGCGACAGCGCGCGGTGCAGCTCGTCCGGGGGGTGCCAGGCGGATCGCGGCTCCTTCAGGCTTGCTAGGCGGCTTGTAGCTCCTGCACGGTGTGCGGCCCGACACAGGCGAGCGAGAGCTCCTCGGGGATCGCCGCCGCTACCTCCCGGACCTCTTCAAAGGTCACCCGGTCGAGCAGCTCGATGACGGCGTCAGGGTCCGGGTCTTCGCCGTAGACGATCGCCTGCTGGGCGGCCTGGCGGGCGACCGCGCCGGTGTTTTCAAACGCGATAGCGCGAGCTCCGGCCGCGTAGGCGCGCGCCCGTTCGACCTCCGCTTCGGTAGGGCCTTGCTCACGCAGTTCGGTGACAATTTCCTTCATCCGCCGAAGGGCCTCAACGGTCTTGCTCGATTGAAGACCGGCGGCCAGCGCCAGAACCGGCGTGTCCGCGTGCGCGTGGGCGGCGGAATAGACCGAGTAAGCAAGCCCTCGCTGCTCGCGAATCTCGTCGAAGAGGCGTGACCCCATCGATCCCCCCAGGACGGTGGAGTACACCTGAAGCGCCGCCCGCCTGCGTGGATCGCGGATGTCAACCGATGGGCGATAGGAAAGGCGCAGATGCGACTGGTTTGAGTCGCGCTCGCGCACCAATTCGCGCTGGTAAAAGGGGGGTGCGGGGTCGTACGGCCCGGACGGGGGCCGGGACTCCAGTCGGCCAAAGAGCTCGTCTAGCTCATCCTCGGCGGGCAGAGCCTGGAGGTTCCCAACCACTAAGGCCGCGCCATCCGGCGGAGCCCACCGCCGGGAGCGGAAGGACAGGATCCCGTCGCGCGTGAACGAGTCCCGGATGTGCTCGACCGACCCCAGCACCGGCCGCCCCAGCGGGTGCTCGCCGAAGGTGGCTTCGTCGATCAGGTGTTCGGCCAGTACAGCCGGCTGGTCGTTGGCGCGCGCGATCTCCTGCACCACGACACCGCGTTCCCGATCGAGCTCGTCGGAGTCGATGCGCGGCCGGTTCACGAAATCGGTCAGGAGGTCGATCGCTCTAGGGGCCTGCTCTGCGCGGGCGGTGATGTGAAAGGCCACCAGATCGTGGCTGGTGTAAGCGTTCAGCACGCCGCCGATGCGTTCGGCCGCCTCGTTGACGTCGCGATAGGTCGCGTACTTCTCGCCGCCTTTGAACACCAGGTGTTCAAGGAAATGAGCCATGCCGTTCTCGTCGGCGGACTCGCTTCGCGCGCCCGCGTCAAACGCGAGCAGGATCGTGAGCGCGCGCGTCCCCTCCACGGAGATCCGGTACAGGGGCAGGCCGTTGCGCAGTGTGGTCTGGGTGATGTTGGGCATGCCCAGGCGTAAAGGTAACGGTCGGCGGCGGCGAGCCCGTCGCACCCCACCCGAGCGCCGCTACAGCCGTTCCCTGCAATCCCAATTGCATAGGCCGTCTGCCTGAAGCCTCGCGCCGGAAACTCGCTAGTCTCGCTGAGCATCGCGATGGCCGCTGGAACGACCAAGGTTGCGCCAAGGACAGGTGGTGTGCGGACCCCGCGGGCCGCCGCTCCCGTGATCGAGTTCCGAGCCGTGAGCATGCGGTACGAGGGCGGCGACGTGGGCTTGGACCGCGCCAACTTCTCCGTTCAGCGAGGAGACTTCGTCTTTTTGGTGGGCGCGACCGGATCTGGCAAGTCGACCGTGATCCGGCTGCTGATCAAGGAGATCGAGCCAACCGAGGGGTCGATCCGAGTGGCCGGACGGGAGCTGGGGAATATCGGCCGGGGACGCGTTCCCATCTACCGACGCAACGTGGGAGTGGTGTTTCAGGACTTCAAGCTGCTGCCGAATCGGACCGTCCACGACAACGTCGCATACGCGCTCCAGGTTACCGGCGGGACGCGCCGCGAGATACGCCAGAAGGTTCCCGACATCCTGCGCATGACGGGGCTCTCGACGAAGCTTCACAGCTACCCCGACCAGCTCTCCGGCGGCGAGCAGCAGCGCGTATCGATCGCCCGAGCCTTCGTCAATCACCCGCCGCTGCTGCTGGCCGACGAACCGACCGGGAACATCGATCCGGAGACGAGCATCGACATCATGCGCCTGCTCTATCGGATCAACCGCACCGGAACGACGGTCCTCGTCGCCTCGCATAACCAGGCCATGGTCGACAAGATGCGTCGCCGCGTAATCGAGCTCTCACACGGCCGCATCGTGCGCGACGAGGCCAGCGGCCTGTACGCGTCTGACCAGAGCACGCGGGAGCTCGCGCAGTTGATGCGATCTGACCCAGTCTCGGCAGAATGAGGCTGGGCTTCTTCTTGCGCGAGGCGCTTCGCGCCATGAGGCGCAATGCCGCCCCCTGCTTCGCGGCCCTGGCGACAGTGCTCGTGACGATGCTCGTGGTCGGGGTCTTCATTCCCGCTGTTGAGGTCACCAGTGACGCCGCCAACAGCGTGCGCGGGCGGCTCTATGTCGAGGTGTTCATGAAGACCAAGGCCACGCCTTCAGACAACGCGCGCGTCGAGCGCAAGCTCCGCGCGATACCCAACGTCAAGTCGGTTGTGTTCATTTCCAAGGCCAAGGCGCTCGCGCAACAGAAGCGTCAGAACCCAGCCGCCTTCGCGCTGCTGAAGTACAACCCACTCCCAGACGCCTTTCACGTGTTTCCGGACAACCCGGCAAACGTGCTCGCGATCCATACCGCTCTGACCCCCAGCGGCGGGACGATCGACCACTCGATCGCCGCGGTGATCGACAAGAAGTCCTACACCAAGAAGGCGCTCCAGTTGACTTCCGCCGTGAAGTGGGGCGGCATCGCGTTCGCCGCGCTGCTGACGATCGCCTCGATCTTGCTGGTAGCCAACACCATCCGCCTCTCGCTGTTCGCGCGACGTCGCGAGGTCGAGGTTATGCGGCTGGTGGGCGCCACGAACTGGTTTATCCGATGGCCTTTCGTGATCGAGGGGGTACTGGTGGGGGCGGTCGGCGCGGTGCTCGCGATCATCGTGCTCGCGGTTGCCAAGGTCGCGCTGCTCGACCCACTCTTCTCGGGATGGGCCCTGGTGGGTGGGGTGCGGACGATCGCCTTCCCCGCACTGCTGGCGATCATGATGGGAGCCGGCGTGCTCGTGTCGGCAGTCGGCTCAGGCGTATCGCTGCGGCGCTATCTGCGGATCTGACCGACGGGTCTTTGGTGGCGAGGCGGCTACCCTGGGTGGCCGTGGCGGCTCACGACCGGCCGCTAACCGGAGTTCCTCACGATGAGAAGAGACATGTTCCGTCGGCGGCCGCTCTCAGCGGTCAGGGTCGCGGTGATCACCGTGGCCGTCCTACTGCTGCTCGCGATTGGCATATGGCTGGGAGGACACCCCGGTTGGATGCCGTCCGGGCTACGCAGCGCCTTTGTCAACGACTCGGGCAGCCGCTTGATGCAGGACGTGGTGTCCCTACTCCAGCGCGACTACTACCGGCCGCTGAACGCCAACCTGCTTGTCAACAAGGGCATTTCCGGTGCCGTCGCCAGCCTCGACGATCCCTACTCCCACTACTTCAATCCTGGCGACTACCACACCTTCATGAACCAGTCGAACCCGCACCTGAGCGGGATCGGGGTAGACGTCCTGCCCGACTCACGAGGGCTGCGGATCGTGGGCGTCTTCCCGGGCTCGCCGGCAGCCCGCGCCGGATTGACGCGTGAGACGGCGATCGTGAAGGTTGGTTCGCGCTCGCTGGGCGGCCACTCCGCCGACTTCGACTCGAGTCTGATCCGGGGACCGGCCGGAACCTCCGTAACTCTCACGGTCGTGACTGCCGGCAAGCGACGCAAGGTCACCCTCAAGCGGGCAAACATCGTGGTTCCAGTGGCCAGCGGGCGCGTGATCTCCTACCACGGAGTGAAGATCGGCTATGTGCGGCTGACAACCTTCACCGAGGGCGCTGGGTCCGAGGTGCAGGCCCAGGTCAAGCGGGTGCTCCACGCCGGCGCTCGCGGACTGATCCTCGACCTCCGCGAAAACGGCGGTGGGCTGCTCGATCAGGCCGTTGCCGTTGCCAGCATCTTCATTGAAGACGGCACGATTGTCTCCACCGACGGTCGCAGCCAGCCGCGGCAGGTCTACCTCGCCAAGGGTGGTGCGATCGCCGTCCACCAGCCCATGGTGGTCCTGGTGGACCACGGTACCGCCTCCGCAGCCGAGATCGTGACCGCCGCGCTCAAGGATCGGCATCGCGCGCTCGTAGTCGGAACTCGGACCTACGGCAAAGGCGTCTTCCAGGAGATCGACCCGCTGCCCAACGGCGGAGCGCTTGACTTCACTGTGGGCGAGTACTTCACGCCGGATGGGCAGAACCTCGGAGGTGGCGGAGTACGTCGCGGAAAAGGCGTACAGCCCAACGTCTACGCGGTCGACAAACCGAGCACGCGCGTCGACGAGGCGCTTCAGAAGGCCGAGCAGACCGTCGCGCACAAGGTTCAGTGAGTCCGAGCCGACGTGCACCAGCGCGCTCGACGGCGGGCCCACGGCGCGCGGCACCCCCGCCCGGGCACGGCGAGCACCGTGCGGACGGGCTCCGGGTCGGCGTGCTGCGGCGGCGGGGTAGGTTTGTCGTCGCCGAGCCGTTCTTCGACGCTGGGCCGCGAGTCGCCGTAAGCCGCGACGGCAGGGCGGGGGTGGGTGATCTCGTCGCAGTGCGCTCCCGGCCACACCGCGACGGCCGCGGCGGGCGGACCGTGATTGCCTCGCGACTGGGCCGCCCCGAGATCGCGCGCGACGTGATCGAGGCGCTCATGATCGACCGCGGACTGAAGCGCTCCTTTTCGGACTCTGTCGAGCGAGCGGCCGCTGCCACAGTCACGGCTGATTCGGATCGGCACCCGCGGCGCGACTTGCGACCGCTTGAGACCTTCACGATCGACCCCGTCAGCGCGCGTGACTTCGATGACGCGATCTCGGCTGCCAGCGCCGAGGATGCGGGCTGGCGTGTGTGGGTACATATAGCCGACGTCGGCGCGCACGTTCCGGCCGGTTCACCGCTCGACCGCGAGGCCTATCGCCGTGGTTGCAGCGTTTATGTTCCGGGTGCGGTCGAACCGATGCTCCCCGCCGCTCTCTCCAGCGGCGCCTGCTCGCTGGTACCAGGCCAGGACCGGCTCGCGTTTACTGTGGAGCTCCTGGTGCGCGACGCAGGCGTCCAGACAGCCGCCTTCTACCGCTCGGTGATCCGCTCTGACGCGCGCCTTGACTACGGCCAGGTCGACAGCATCTTCAGCGGCAGCGAGCGCGCACCTGAGCGGTGGGGCGAAGCGCTCCTCGCCGCGCGTCGGGTTGCCGCCGTCCTGCAGGAGCGGCGCGAGCAGCGCGGCGCACTCGCGATCTCCAGTGAGGAGCCCGAATTCCGCTTCGACGGAGACGGAAACGTCGTGGAGGCGGTGCCGATTGTGCAAACCGAATCTCACCGCCTGATCGAGCACCTCATGATTGCGGCGAATGAGCAGGTCGCCAAGGTGCTCTCCGACCGGGGCATCCCCTCGCTTTACCGAGTCCACGAGCGGCCCGACGGGCTCGCCGTGGAGCGTCTCGTCGAACAACTGACGTCGTTGGGCGTGCCCACGCCGCCGCTGCCCAAGGGCCCGCTCAGCCCACAGCAAGCAGCGGCCGCAGTCGGTGAGGCCTCGCAGCTCTTGACCGACTACGCGGGCCGGACCGGCCGCGGGCAAAGGGCCTTTGCCAGCCTGCTGCTGCGGTCGCTCAAGCAGGCCTACTACGACCATCGCAGCCTTGGTCACGCCGGCCTACAGTCGCCGACGTACTGCCATTTCACCTCACCGATCCGCCGCTACCCCGACCTCATCTGCCACCGGGCGCTGCTCGCCGCGGTGGCTGGCGAGCCCGCTCCGGATAGCCGGTGGGTGGCGACCGCCGGGCCGTGGACCTCGGCCCGCGAACGCGAGGCGATGACGATCGAAAGGGACGCGGATGATGTTGCTCGCTGCTTCCTGCTCGATCGCCTGATGACCGATGTCGGCCATGAGGCTGTGTTCGATGGCGAGGTGACCGGACTACACTCTTCCGGCGCGTTCGTGGCGTTCGGGCCGGACCGAATGTTTGAAGGCATGCTCCCGGTCCGCAGGCTGATCGGCGACTGGTGGGAGCTCAACGAGCTTGGAACCATGCTGCATGGCACGAGAACGGGGCGGACTATCCGCCTTGGCGATCCCATCCAGGTACAGGTGGGGACGATCGACGCCGCGAGGGGCAGAGTCGATCTTCATCCCGTGACTGCAAAAGAACACCCAGGGGACTGATTCCATGGCACGTCCAAGCAGACGCAAGGCGCAGGCCGGCGACGTGGCCACCAACCGCCAGGCCTCCTGGCGCTACCACCTGCTCGAGCGCTACGAGGCCGGGCTCGTTCTGACGGGAACCGAGGTGAAGGCCCTGCGTGCATCGGGCGCACAGCTAAAAGACGCCTACGCGGTGATCCGCGGCGGCGAGGCGTGGCTGATCGGCTGCTACATCGCACCGTACGGGCCCGCCAACCGAGCCAACCACGATCCGGAACGTGAGCGCAAGTTGCTGTTGCACCGCTCGGAGATAGAGCGGCTGATCGGCAAGACGCAGGTAAGGGGACTGACCCTGATCCCGACGCGGGTCTACTTCTCGGGTGCACACGCCAAGGTCGAGCTCGCCCTGGCCCGCGGCAAGGACCGCTACGACAAGCGCGAGTCGATCCGCAAGCGCGATGTCCAGCGCGAGATCGAGCGCGAGCTTCGC
>DASYAP010000308.1:0-1885 GCA_036501265.1 Solirubrobacteraceae bacterium
GTACCCGCGATCCGCTGCGGATTGTTGGCGAGCTTGTCGACTGGCCTCGCCATTCGCCCGAGAAGCTCCAGGCCATGCGAGCCGCTCGCGATGAATCGCAGCGGAACGGAACGGCGCAGATAGAGGACTGACCGAGCCGCCTCCGCCGGGGGACATTCCCGCACACTCGCGCAGCCGACAATCGTTGCTCCCCAGTGTGAAGCTTTAGGGCTGTTTCAGAGTCTCGTGCTTTCCTGACAGGAGCGGAACGTCGATGCGCCGTCGCCTCCACTCATCCTCGCGGTTGTCGTTCTCGCACTGCTCGCCGCCGGCTGCGGTGGCGGCGGTGCGCCGGCGGTCGCGAACGTCGCCTCCGCGACCACTACAACCGTGACGACGACACATCGCGGCTCGGGTGCGGGAGGGTCGCTAGTGGGCGGCTCGTCGGCCCGCCGGGAGTCAAGTTCTCGGCCTGCATGCGCTCACACGGGGTGTCGAACTTTCCCGACCCCGGCACGCAAGGGACGGTCCAGTTCGGCTCGGGGATCGATCCGCGCTCGCCGCGGTTCAGGTCGGCGTTGAGCGCGTGCCGGAACCTGCTCCCCGCCGGCTTCGGCCAGCCGCCGACCGCGGCGCAGCTGGCGCGAGTGCAGCAGCAGCTGGTTGCCTTCTCGAAGTGCATGCGCGCGCACGCGATAACCGACTCCCCGACCCGTCCGGCGGCGAGCTTCTGCAAATCCGACCCGTCGGTGACCTCGACCCGAACAACCCGCAATTCCAGACCGCCTACGACGCATGTAAGGGCCACATCCCCTCCGGCCTGCCCGGAAAGGCCCTCGGTGGCCTCGCCCTACCGGTGACAGGCAGCTCCGGCGGCTGAGCGCTTCAGCTGGGTTCGGGACCTAAGCATTCGCCGTGACGTAGTAGAAGTAGGACGTGATCGCTCAGCCACCGCCACCAATCGCTTCGTTCGCACAATTGCCTGCCGGCTGGCGTCAATTCGCAGGCAGCAACGGTGGCACATATGCGCTGAGCTGGCATTACCGGCCAAGGGTCAACGGATGGGCGTCGGTCCTGCCACGCGACGGCATCGCCGTGCAAGTCTTCTTCCTCAGGGACGCGACACCTCACTACCAGCGCCTAAAGCTCGTGATGCCACGGTCACCGGCAACCACCCTCGACGGTCACCCAGACACGCCCGAGTACCGCATCCACGGTCGCATTGATGGGCATGACGTAGAGGTCTGGGTGGACATCCGTCGCCTGCACCCAACTCGCCAGCAACTTCGCCTCGCCGAACGTGCGGTCTCCGCGATCCGTTTCAAGTAAGCGCGTGTAACCGAATCGACGTCACCTGGGCGACGGTGGAATCGGTTCGCTCTGGTGGGCTACCAAGAACGAATGGCTGGGACTCCTCGACGTCGCGGGCCTGCGCCTCGAAGCGCTCTATGGCGGATTCGCCGGGGAACCGCTCGACGACGACAGCCGCGAGTACGTCTTCGTGGCCCGTCGGTAAGCGCTCAGCCTCTACGACGTAGGAAGTATCAGCCGGTCGATCTCGGCTTGGGCTTTCGCAAGCGTCGCCTTGGTTGGATGCTGGGTCCCGAAGTAGACACGGACGTCAAGGTGCCACCCCGCGACAGTGGCCGGGCGCACACGCTGCTGCACGTTTGCGGCGGGTTGGCCCTCCCAGCTCCGGTAGAGCCGGAATCCTCCGAGCTCGAGCGGCCACCGCGTTTTCGTGAACATCGTCGTGGGCCCGCCTCGTCCCATGTCGCTCGCCCAGATCACGATCCCGCTCGAGCTCAGCCGCCTGAGGCCGACGAAGAGATTGAAGAGCGCCTCCTGATCGGTGCCGCGGTCGGACGCTGCCCACACTTCCGGGGCGATCCTGGCAGTCGGTCCG
>DASYAP010000309.1:0-5828 GCA_036501265.1 Solirubrobacteraceae bacterium
GACCTTCGTGCTGGCCTGGCCGAAGTCCGCCGGCTGATCGACGGGGTCTCACAAGACGCGCGCGCATTCCTCCGCTCATTCGGGCGATAGACAATCACCGCGCCGACGCTCCCCGCGCAACCCTCGAGATCACGCGATACCGGCAGGGCGGGCGGAGTTCGCGGCCGACGTGGCCGTTGACCGCGATGCAGCTGGTTGGCTAGTTCGCCGCGCGCTCGCGGTCTTCTTCGCGCAGGTGCTCGTGCAGCAGGCGCACGACCGTCGCGCCTTCGCCCACGGCCGAGGCGACGCGCTTGATCGAACCGTGCCGCACGTCCCCCGCCGCGAATACGCCGGGCACGCTCGTCTCGAGGGTCAAGGGCTCACGGTGATGCTCCCAGTGGACCCCGGGCTGCTCGAGGAGGTCGCGATCGGTGATGACGTAACCCTGCGCGTCTCGCGCGATCTCCTCGGGAAGCCACTGTGTGTGCGGTTCCCCGCCAATCATGATGAACAGCGCGGCCGCGGACACCTCCTCAATGGTGTCGTTTGCCCGATCAACAAGCTTGATGCGTTCCAGCGACCCGTTGCCGGCGCCGTCGACCACCTCCGTGCCGTGGCGAACGACGACGTTCGGCATCGACTCGATGGCGCGCACCAGGTAGCTCGACATGGACTTTGCGAAGCTGTCGCCTCGAACGACAAGCGTGACCGCGCGAGCGTGCTTGGCGAGATCCAACGCCGCCTGTCCGGCCGAGTTGCCCGCGCCAATGATGAATACGTCCTGGTCGTGCATTGCGCGGCTCTCGCTCACTGCAGCGCCGTAGAAGACGCCCGAACCCACGAGCGCCTCGAGTCGTGGCACGCCCAGCCGCCGCCACTCGATTCCGGTCGCAATCACGACTGCGTGCGCGCGTAACTCGGTCCCGTCGAACAGATGAACGATCCGATCGTCGCCGCGCCGTTCGAGCGCGACCGCCTGTTGCGCAAAGACGATGTGCGCTCCCATAAGCCACGCTTGCTCGCATGTTCGCTCCATGAGAAGGCCACCGTTGATGCCGTGGGGAAACCCGGGATAGTTCCTGATCAGCGGGCTCGTGCCGGCCTGCCCGCCCGAGATCACCCGTTCGAGCATCACCGTTTCGAGCCCCTCAGACGCGGCGTAAACGGCCGCCGTCAGGCCCGCCGGCCCCGCGCCGACGATGGCGACTTCGCATGTCTCAATGTCGTTCTTGATGCTGACGCCGACGGCGCCGGCAAGATCGGGCAGGCTGGGATCGATCATGACCTGACCGTCGTAACGAATCACGACGGGGAGGCGTGTCCCATCGAGCCCGGCCCGGTCGAGCAAACGCCGTCCGGCCTCACTCTCGATCGCATAGACCCCGAACGGCATGCTGAAGCGCGTCATCACGTCACGCAGCTGCAGCACTCTGCTGTCGCCCTCAGCGGCAACGATCCGAAACTCCTCGAAGTTCGGTTCCTGCTCCACAGTCCACGAAGAGAGGTACTCGCTCATCGCTCGGTACATCGATTCGTTGTCCGCCCACGGCCGCACGATGTGATAGTCGGCGCGCCCGAGCGCCATCGCCTGCACCGCCGGACTCGTCGACGAGTAGTCGCGATCGACCAACAGCACCCGCTTGGCCCCCGGATGCAATTCGTGCGCACGCGCGAGGAACTCCGGCGCAGCGTCGTCGACGAGGAGCAGCGCCACCGGCTCGCTTGCGCCTGCCATCTCTTGCAGCGCGGCAAGAGCCGCCTCCGTCGACGTCTCGCCCCGCAAGGCGAAGTCGTTGCCGAACCGCCGGGAGAGGTCGGACAGCAGCACGTCGAGCGAACTCGGGTCGTGATCGATCACGAAAAGCACCGGAAGAATCACTGATCGCGCCATGTTCGACCCTAGCCCCGATCTTTCGTTGGGCGAAACAAGAGCTGAGAGCAGGCCAGCGCCGGCGCTACATGCGGCCGGACAGCATCTCCTGAGGCCGACCGCCGCTGCTGCGTCCGCGGCCGAGCGGGCGCCGACAACCGCGCTCCGATGAGCTTTCCAGATGGACGAGCAGCGAGAGTCCGCGACGGGAGACTTCGTTGGAGTGTGCTGCCCATGTGAGCAGCGTTCGCGTTGGCTTGGCGCCCGTCTGCGTTGCGCAGGCGTCCGGCCGGCAGCTTCACGAGTTGGGGGGCTGCGTTGCTTGGCGAGACGCCTCGGGGGGCTTGAGCACGAAGACCTCGACTGCGAAGTCGGGGTCGATGTGGTTCTGGCTCATGAACGCGATCACCTCGCGATCGAGCTCTCGCTCGACGATTCCTACAAGCTCGTCACGCATCGTGGTCTGGTAGTCGTGGCGGACTTGCAGGACGCGAGCGGAGTGGCCGTGGTCGACGAGCGTGCGCTCGCCCGTCGTGAGCGTATCCGCGAGCAGGATGGTCACCACGCTTTCGGCGACGGTGGTCTTCGCCTTCGTCGGTCCTCGACCGGTGTAGTCATGAAGCAGCTGAACTGCTGAGGTGGCGATCTTCGCCGAGGCGCTTTGGCTTTCGTGCTGATGGTCCATGGGACACCTTTCAGCCGCATCCTCGGGCGGGTGTTGGGCACCACGAGAGGGAGAGGAAGCGTTGGAGCCCCGCAGGCAGCGTTCCCTACAGCCTACCCCTCGGGGAGTCGGTCGGCTTTCGGCGGTTGTTTGTCGGCAAATTGCGCGGGTCTGGGTGGCGGAGCCTCTCGATCTGTGATACGCCCCTTCTTCACTAGCGGGACCGCGGGCTGCACGTTAAGGACAGTGGCGCGGGACCCAGGAAAGGAGGCGCGGCCATGATATGGAGCGCGCCACTGGGCTTCGACCAAAGCCAAGAGCAGGTCGAGGCGATGATGGAGCAGGGCACGACGTTCTCGGACGTCGAGGACGTGATCGATGCCAGCGAGCTCTCGACCGTGCACAAGGCCGCGCTGTGGCTGCTCGCTTGGTCGCTGCGCGACGTCGAGCAGCAGCGACAGGATGCTCGGCTTACGCTGGCTGCCGTCGGCGCCGGCGAGTTGGGAGGCTGGTGATGCAAGCGACTCGAGAGCAAGGCAGCGTGGGGCGCCGTCTGCGGTTGAGTGTCGTAGGGAGCGAGCCGAAGGGTTTGGGCCGCGAGCGTGGACGTCGTCTGCCCGCAGACCCACTCGGATTCTACGAGCGCGGTCTTCCGATCGCCCAGCGGCCGCTTACCGCCGACGAGCGCTCGGGACGGCTCCTGACTGGCTGACGGGCAAGGCGACGAGAATCGGCGCGATAGGTGGAGCCGGGCCCGCCTCGCAGGGTCGCTCGACGTCGGTTTCATGAGCACGGAGCGCCCCAACGGGTCCGCGCATCAGCGCCTGGTTGCCCTCGAGCGCGCCAATCGCATTCGGCTGGCCCGCGCCAAGCTCAAACGGCGACTACGTGCTGGTGAGGTCGCGGCGGCTGACGCGATCCTGCACAGCTCCCGCGACACCGACACGATGACCGTCGCCGAACTACTTCTAAGCCAGCGCGGCTGGGGACCGACGCGTTCGGCGAAGGTGCTGCGTTTGGTTTCGCTGTCCGAGAAAAAGACGCTCGGGTCGCTGACCGAACGCCAGCGAGCGATGCTCGCGGCAGTGCTCCGCAGCCGTGCGAACAAGGAGGGCACGATCCGGTCAAGCTGACACGTCCAAGCAGTCAGCGACATTCGCTGCCGGCCTCTTCTGTCAACGTCAAATGAGAGGGTTTGACCCACACTGAGCGATCAAGGGCGAGACTTCCGGTGGCGAGAGGCGGCGCGATCCCGAAGGGTGCGTCGTGTTGGCGATCTGCCGTTGCTCCGGGCTCGCCCGGGTAATCGCTTATCTCGAGCCGAGGCTGATGACCGAACCCTCTCGCAGCAGGGCCCCCGCGATCACCAGAGCGGCGAGTGCGTCGGCCCACCACCAACCGAAGGCTGACTCGGCTAGAAGTCCGGCCAGGGTCGCCCCGGCCAGCGCGGCGCCTGCCAAGCTCAGCACGCCATCTCCACGCAGCGCGGAGCTCCCCAGTTGCCCGGCGAGCCGAAGCTTTGCTCGCGCCAGAACCGGCAGGACAACCAGGGACGCCGCCGTGAGCGCGATTCCGACAACCGTGCGTTGTGGATGGGAATGGTTCGTCAATGCGACAACGGCGGCCACAGCTAAGTAAAGGCCGATCAGAACGAGGATCCCGCCGACAACGCGGGCTGCGCGGCGCTCGACAACGGCGGCGTTGCTGGCTCCTTCTCTCTCGGCGTTGAACCGCCACACGAGCACCGCGGACGCTGAGCCGTCCACAATCGAGTCGGCACCAAAACCCAGGAGTGCGATCGAGCCGACCAGGACGCCGGCGACCACCGCCATTGTGCCCGCGACCATCGCCCAAGCGACGGACAACGCACACCACCACACAGCCCGCCCGAGCCGGGTATAACGCGCAAACACCAGCGCATCTTCTCGCCTGCCACCGCAGAGAGGCAGGCATATTCGCCTGATGGGACGCACCTGGTGCTCCCACGCTCTCCATGACGGATCCCTGTCGGAAGCCTGGTGCCTCATGCTGCGCGTTTTGCGATCGCAAGGATGGTCACATACTGCTTGGTGACGACTCCGGCCAGGCGTTCGTCGATCAGCTGGCCGATGCCTGATAGCAGCTCGTTTCGCCGCGTCGCTTCGATCAGCGCGTATGAGGACTGGCTGGCGAGCATGTCCAGGTAGGAGCTCCTGTCGTACCTGGCGAGCCACGGATAGGTCTTGACCGTCGGCCGCTCGAATAGCTGTGAGACGTCCGGCGGGTCGGAGAGCTTGCGCTCCACCCTGGCCCATAAGGCGCCGATGCCGCCTTCGGGAGTGGCCTTGCGCTCTATGTCGTCCGTAGTGGGAAAAGTCCAATCTCCGATCTGGGGAGCGAGGCGCCGGTGCAGAGCGCTTACCGCTTCTGCAAATCGCTCGTCTGTATGGGTTCCCTCTGCAGCGTGGATATTGGTCATCAGCGCCAGCTGCCCGTCCGCCTTCAGTATTGCCGCGGCTTTGACGAACGCGACGCTGGGGTCGATCCAGTGGAAGGCGGTGGCCGAGACGACTGTGCGGCAGCTGCCCGGTTCGTCCTGGAGGTCCTCGAAGGTCGTGGTGAGGACCTCGACGGTCGGGTATCCGGCCAGGTTGGCTCGAGCGATCTCCGCGAGGGAAGGCCCTGGTTCGATGCAGCAGATCGCCGCTCCGGTTGTGGCGAGATCTCGGGTGAGCTGGCCGGTGCCGCACCCAATCTCCAAGATCCGCCGGGAGTCGGTAATCCCCGCGAGCTCAACGAGGTCGTGGACTGCCTCGGGTGGGTAACCCGGTCGCGCCCGATCATAAAGCGCAGCGATGCGATCGAAGACCCCTCCCTCAGCTGCGGCGGCGCTCCGCGAGCGCGCTGGGCAGCGGGATGCAGGAGGCAGCACCGGTTTCGCCTGTCGGCGGTTGCTCGGTCACCGACGCCACGATAGAAGCCGCTTCTCCGTCCGCCCGCCACCCGCACGCGGTTGCAGGTCTGACCGAGCATGAAGCGGGCAAGTCTCGGCTGAGTTGCCGCTCGCGGTGCCCCGGTGATGAAACGCGGTCGTTGCAGAAGGCGCGGTGGGAGGGTCGGCGTGGTGGGGCGCGTCAGATGGCGCGTTGATCGAACCATCGGCAGAATGGCGGCGTGCAAGCCGACGCGGTCCGAGGCGAGGTCCTCATCAGCATTGTGATGTTCGCCTTGACCGCGACCGCCGGCGCGGTCGATGCGGTCACCTTTCTCGGGCTGGGGCGGGCCTTCGCCGCACTCGCCACCGGGAACCTGCTGCTGCTGAGTTTCGGGGTC
>DASYAP010000310.1:0-8085 GCA_036501265.1 Solirubrobacteraceae bacterium
ATGTCGGGTCGCAACCCGTACAGGCTCTGGATTCCGCCGTAGGCAATCCGGAACGTGATCACCTCGTCGAGCAACAGCAGAATGCCGCGGCGATTCGTCTCTTCGCGCAGCCACCGCACGTACTCCGACGCTGCCGGCACGAGCCCGGCGCGGTTGGGCATTGCGTCGAAGAGCACGCACGCGATGCGCCCTCCATGGTCGTCAAGCGCCTTTCGCACAGCGTCCTTGTCGCCACCGGGGACGCTGATTACCTGCTGGCCGACCGCGGCCGGGACACCCGGCGCGCCCGGCTCCAGCGCACCGTCGTAGGTGCCGTGGTAGCAGCCGTTGAAGCGCAAGATCAGCGCCCGCCCGCTATGAAATCGCGCCAGCCGCAGGCCCATCATTACGGCCTCGCTCCCTGAGTTGACAAACCGCCATCGCTCGGCGCCAGAGACGCGCCTACTCAACTCCTGCGCAAGGTCAACCTCGTGAGCTGTCGGAAGACCGAAGGACGCACCTTCCAGAATCGCGTCGGAAGCTGCCTCGACGATCTCGCGGCGCGCGTGCCCGTGCACGAGGGTCGTGTAGTTGCCCTGGAAATCGAGGACCTCATGTCCGTCGGCATCGGCGAGCACGCACCCTTCGCCCCGGACCGCGTACGGAGGATGTGGCGGGACAAAGTAGGTCGTGCGAGAGTTGCCCCCTGGAAGACATGCGAGCGCCCGGGCGTATAGCTCGTCAGACGTGGCTTGAGTGGGACGGGCGCTGGTCGGGCGGCCCACTATCCCCAGACCTCCTCGGCGACCTCCACGATCAGCCTGAGCTTGTCGGCCTGCTGCTCGCGCGTGAGCATGTTGCCTTCCACGGTCGAGGAGAAGCCGCACTGCGGCGAGAGACACAGCTGGTCGAGGTCGACATAGCGCGAAGCTTCGTCGATGCGTCGGCGCAGGAGATCGCGCTGCTCGAGCTCGCCGCGTTTTGTGGTGACTAGGCCCAGCACCACGATCTTTCCCTTTGGCAGGAAGCGCAGCGGCTCGAAGCCGCCCGAGCGGGCGTCGTCCCACTCCATGAAGAAGCCGTCGACCTCGAGCAGATTGAAGAGTGCCTCCGCGACGAAGTCGTAGCCTCCCTGCGCGACCCACGAGGAGCGGAAGTTGCCACGGCACATGTGTGTTGTGACGGACATGCCGGGCGGACGCTGCGCAAGCGCCTCATTGATGTGGCGGATGTAGGCCTCGTGCTGGTGCTCCGCGTCCCCGCCGATCCCTCGCAAGTACTCGCGTTGCTCAGGATCGTTGAGATACGCGAGGCTCGTGTCGTCAAACTGCAAATAGGTGCAGCCAAGGTCACCCAGCCGGCGCACCTCTTCCCGGTAGGCGGCGGTCAAATCCGACCAGAAGGCGTCCATGTCGGGATACAGGGACTCGTCGATCGAGGCTCGCCCGCCCCGGTAATGGACCATGCTCGGCGAGGGGATCGTCAGCTTGGGAGTTTGCCCTTCGTACACGCGCGACTTCAGAAACGCGAATGCGTCCCCGAAGATCGTCTCCGAGACGCCCAGCCTGCCCTCGACACGTAACGCCGCAGGGGTGAACTCGATGTCGCCCTGCTCGTTGTGAAACCTGACCGCCAGGCGCCCGGGTGCCTTGCTGATGCCGTCGAGCGAATAGATGAAATCCATGTGCCAGGCGGCGCGGCGAAACTCGCCGTCGGTCGCCGTGCGCAGCCCGATATCGCGCTGGAGCTTGACCACGTCTTGGATCGCCTCGTCCTCGGCTGCGCTCAACTCGGCGGCGTCGATCCGGCCCGCGGCGCGCCGCTCGCGTGCCTCCAGCAACTCGGGCGGGCGTAGAAGGCTGCCGACGTGGTCGGCGCGGAAGGGTGGAGTGTCGCGCAGGGCCATGGCCAGTGCTCGGGCCAGACTCTACGAATTCCCCGCGTGACTGGCGATTGGACGGCGTACGTGGCTGGCGATTGGACAGCATTGTCCACGCGCGCACGCGCACGCGCGAGGGCAGCCTCGACGTCGAGCGTGGCTTGGAGCCGCGCGCCGCCGGATATCTCGCGCGCGGCCGGCCCGCGCGCGTAGATGCCGGCAAACAAGCCCTCAGAGGTCAAAGAAGACCGTCTCGCCAGCGCCTTGGAGACGGATGTCGAATTGGTAACCATCGCCTGCGGGCTGGGCCAGCAACGTCTCGCGTCGCGCCGACGGCACGGTATTGAGAACCGGGTCACGCGCGTTGGACCCTTGTTCGTCGGCGAAGTAGATCCTGGTTACACAGCGGTGCAGCAGGCCGCGGGCGAACACGGACACATCGATGTGCGGCGCCTGCGGTTCGTCGCCGGGACCTGAAACGGCACCGGGCTTGACAGTCACGATCTGGTAGCGGCCGTCGTCGTCGGTCGCCGCCCGCGCGAAGCCGCGGAAGCCGTCGGACTCGGACCCGCCGCCGCTGCCGTGCAGGTCGGCGAAGCAACCCTCGGAGTCCGGCTGCCAGGTCTCGATCAGCCCGTCCGGAATCGGGTCGCCGGCCCCGTCTGAGAGGACGCCACTGATCGTGATTGCGCCCGGCGTGCCTGGGGAAACGGCGTAGCGCGCGTCATCCCACGGAAGACCGATCGTGAAATAGGGCCCCACCGTCTGCGACGGGGTGGTGGCGAAGATCACTGCGCCTCCTCGAACGGCGTGGCCGCCGGGCCCCGCAGGTAGATGTCGAACTCGTAGGCCGCGGCCCAATTCGGCTCGGTCTTGTGAATTTGAAACCGGCAGACCATCCGCTCGCGTGCAGCCTCGTCGCGCACCGAGTTGAAGATCGGGTCGTAAGGAAAGAACGGATCGCCGGGAAAATACATCTGCGTCACCAGTCGCTGCGCGAACGCACGACCGATTAGCGAGAAGTGGATGTGTGCCGGCCGCCAGGCGTTGTAGTGGTTGCCCCAGGGATATGGCCCCGGTTTGATCGTGATGAAGCGGTAGCGGCCCTCCGCGTCGGTCAGGCAGCGCCCGGCGCCGGAGAAGTTGGGGTCAAGCGGCGCGGGCCAGCGGTCCCACTTGTGGTGATAGCGGCCGGCGGCATTCGCCTGCCACACCTCGACGAGCGTGCCCCGCAGCGGCTTTCCCTCGGTGTCAAGGACGCAGCCCGAGACGATGATCCGTTCTCCGATCGGCTCGCCTTCGTGCTGGCGGGTGAGATCGGAGTCGTCATCACCTACGACTCGGTCGGGCCCGAGCTGCGGACCGGTGATCTCGGTGATGGTGTGTGGCAGGTAGACGAGCGGCTCGGAGGGATGCCGGAGCGCCGTCGATTTGTACGGCGGATGGTCGAGCGGGGGGTGGGCGTCCTGAGCTTCGCGCACATAGCTCGAGGGCGTGTGGGTCACCGGGCCGTAGATCGGACGTGTCTCGGTGCTGTGCCTAGTCAAAAGTCCTCCCGGGCGGGCAGCCCAGAATAGTTCTCGGCCAGACTGGCGGCCGCAGCGCGCGAGCGCGACAGGTACTTCAGGCGGGAAAGATACGCAGTGTTTGCCCCTGACGGCGGAGATTTATCCCCTCGTGCTCGAGCCCCTCGCGCGCGATCCGATCCCCCACTCCGAGCTGGCGCATAGGGTCGACCGTGTTTTGCTCGAGCAGACCAGCCCGGACCCGGTGCTCGATGTATTCCCTGGTGCGGGCCTCCAGTACGACCGCATCGATTCCGGCGTGGGCCAGCAACAAGGCAAGCGTCAGACCCGCCGGTCCGGCCCCGACGATGCCGACCTGGGTGCGCATCATCCTGCGCTCCCAGCCCCACTAGATCGGGTACTGGCGCGGAAGCTCCTGGACGGTGATCCAGCGCAGCTCGGTGAATTCCTCGAGCGCGGCTCGGCCGCCGAACCGGCCCCACCCACTGGCTTTGACACCCCCGAAGGGCATCTGCGGTTCGTCGTGGACGGTGGTGTCGTTGACGTGACACATGCCGGTCTCGATGCGCTGGGCGAGCTGTAGTGCGGCGGGCACGTTCTCGCTGAAGACGGCCGAGGAAAGGCCGTACCCCGTGTCGTTTGCAACGCGCACGGCCTCCTCGGTGTCTTCAACGGGGACCACAGCTACCAGGGGGCCGAACGATTCCTCCCCGTACACGCGCATCTCCGGGGTGACGTTCTTGAGCACCGTTGGCGGGAAACACGGCCCGCTCGCCTCGCCGCCAGATAGCACTTCGGCTCCCTTGGCGACCGCGTCCTCCACGAGCCCGGTCACGCGCTCAACGGCAGCGGCGCTGACGAGTGGCCCAATCGCCGTGTCGGGCTCGCGAGGATCCCCCACCGGCAGGGCGCTGGCGCGCGCGGCGAGCTTGGTTGCGAGCGAATCCGCGACGGCCCGCTCGACCACGATGCGCTCCGTCGACATGCAGATCTGACCCTGGTGGAAGAACGCTCCAAAGCTCGCGGCAGCCGCCGCCTGGTCGAGCTCGGCGTCGCGCAGCACCACCATGGGCGCCTTGCCGCCAAGCTCGAGCACGACGCGCTTGAGGTGGCGACCGGCCTTCTCCGCGATCATGCGCCCCACCCGAGTCGAGCCGGTGAAGTTGATCCTGCGGACGGCCGGATGTGCGATCAGCTCGTCGACGACCTCCTCGGCGTCGGCGGGGTCGTTGGTGAGAAGGTTGATCGCGCCATCGGGGAGGCCGGCGTCTCTGAGTGCACGCACGACTGCGGCGTGCGTCCGGGGGCAAATCTCCGAAGCCTTCAGTACGACCGTGTTCGCGTATGCGAGTGGCGCGGCCACGGCGCGGGTGGCAAGGATGACGGGCGCGTTCCACGGCGCGATCGCCGCCACGACCCCGGCCGGCTGTCGCACGCCCATGGCCAGCTTGCCTGGGACATCGGAAGGAATCACGTCGCCCCCGAGACCGTAGGCCTGCGCCGCCGCCTCGCGCAGCATCCCGGCGGCCAACTCCACGTTGAACATGCCCCAACCAAACACGGCGCCGGTCTCGTCGGTGACGATGCCGGCGATCTCCTGCTGGCGCTCCATGAGCAGGTCCGCGGCCTTTGAGAGGATCGCCCGCCGCATGGCCGGCGCGCTTCCAGACCAGTCCTTGAAGGACTCGTGTGCGGCCTCCACCGCGGCGGACGCGTCCTCGCGCGTCGCGGCCGCTGCGGTGCCCACAACGTCGCCCGTGTAGGGGAAACGCTGCTCGTACTCGCGATTGGAGACAGCGTCACGCCACGTCCCGCCGATCAAGAGTTGCTGGCGCGCCGCTGCGGTGCCTGCTGTAGTGGTCATTTCTCGCTCCGTGTCTCGACGTTCTTCGGGCCAAGGTTATGGCTCGGCTGCTGTCTTGAGGTTCGGAGAGGGACCGCGTTTGCGAGCTAGGCCGCGCGCAACTAGGCCTTTGCGGGCTTGGCTGATTCGGAGTGAACGCTGACGGTTTCCACACCGGCGCGCGGGATGCTCCTCCGCAATGAGAGCGGACGCGATCATGCGTCTAAATCAAAACCCGCGACGGGGTCTGAGCGCCGTGAGTCGCGGTAGCGGGTCGAAGTGCGTTATCTGCGGCCGGGTGATCGACCGGGAAGAGAGGGCCCTGCGGATCCACGGACTGATGCTTCACGTCTGGTGCGCCGCATACCGGCGCCGCATGCGTCGGCGATAGCAGGCGGGGTTGGCCGCACCTCATAGTCGACGATACCTCTGCTACTGAGCGCGCAGACTGACGTCGTTCTACCTACGGAGCTCGCGCGAGCCGTAGCCGAAGCCGCTCGACTTTTTGATCGCGCCCCCGCTGGTGTACGGCTGCCGCTCGCGCCCGCTATTCGGGGGCGGCCAATTCTTCCCGGGCACGATCTCGCTTTCGGCCCGGACATTTATGTCGGTCCTCGAGGACATGCTCTCTTAGAGCTTCTCCGCCAGGGCTTTCGGCGGATCGCGGTGCTCAACTGGCACATGGAAATCCAACTTCGCGTAAGAGGTAGCAGCGCTTGCTATCGAGGACGCGCCTGGACGACGCCCGGGTGATCGTGCACGACGATCCAGGCGGTGCACCCAGCGAAGCAACGATGGGGGAGCTCTTCCATGGCGAGTTTCCGGGCTGGGACGCCGGACACACCGCGATCCTTGCGACCTCGCTGATACTCCATCTGCGGCCGGAGCTGGTTTTGATGGATCGCGCGGTTGATGACAAGTCGCCGAGCCACCCTGCCTACGACATTGTGCCGCCGCCGGGGAGTTTCATTGCGCCCTCGGGCACGCTGTGGAAGGCAACCGCAGGCGACGGCGAAAAAGGGTCGACTCATATGGGACGAGATGGTTCCAAGAGTCATAGGCGAAGTCGAAGCCGCCCTCACGACAGCACGACCGCTTCGGACTGGTAACGCCGCGACTCTAGACAGCCACTGCCGGTCCCGGTCGGATCCTCGATTCTCTATCGACCAGGCGAGGATGCAAAGCCTGGCATCGCGGGCGCGAGGCCCTCCGCGGAGAAGGTCTCTCACGGCGGGGCGCGGGCATAATGGTACAAATGTCTCGTTTTCGCGAGTTCCTCTCCGTCCCAGGGACGGTGCGGCTACTCGCCAGCTCGCTGGCCGGGCGCCTTCCACTCGGAATGTCCTCGCTGGCCCTCCTGTTGCTCGTGCGCTTGCAGACAGGATCATTCGCCACCGCCGGTCTCACGGTTGGTGCGTTTACGCTGAGCAGCGCAGCCGCCTCGCCGCTCCAGGGAATCCTTGTCGACCGCGTCGGAGCGCGTTGGGTGCTACTGATGTTGGCCGGCGCCCAAGCGGGCGCCCTGACGGCGCTGGTGATAGCCGCGCAATCAGGCGCCGCGTCGGCGGTTCTGGTCGTCGTGGCGGCCTTTGCTGGCGCGCTTAGACCTCCGATCAGCTCCTGCGTGAGGACTCTCTGGCCGCGCGTTGCATCCACGCCGGAGGTGCTCGAGGCGGCCTATCAGATCGACGCGACCAGTCAGGAGGTGATTTGGACACTCGGTCCGTTGCTCGTGGCGGCGGTCATCTCCGTCGGATCACCGGCCAGCGCGGTTGTCTTGACGATTGGGATCACACTCGCGGGCACGATCTGGTTCGCCACGGCCCCGGCGGTCATTCGCTGGCGAGTTCCGCCGCGGGCAGACTCGTGGAGGAGCGCGATCACGACCCCTGGCCTCCCGATTGTCCTGGGCGCAACCGTACTGATGGGTTTCGGTACAGGCGCCGTTGAACTAGGGCTTCCCGCGCTGGCGGTTCGCGCCGGGTCCCACGCGGCTGCCGGGCTCTTGCTCGCATTGCTGAGCATCGGCAGCATGATCGGCGGCGTGGCCTACGGTACTCGGACGTGGCAGACCGCGACGACGGCGCGCTATCCGGCGCTCTTGTTTCTGGTTGCGATCAGCATCGCGCCGCTGATCCTCGCCAACTCACTGGCCGCCAGCATTCCGTTGAGCCTGCTCGCCGGCGTGGGCCTAGCCCCGGTGTGGTCATGCGAGTACGCGCTGACGGGCGCGCTCGCCTCACAGCAAACGACGACCGAGGCGTTCACCTGGCTCAACGGAGGCCTAATCGCTGGACTTGCCGCCGGCAACGCGGTCGCTGGCTTACTCGTCCAAGCGGGAGGCACTGGACGGGTGTTCGCAATCGGATCCCTGGCCATCGCGCTGGCCGGGGCGCTCGCGTTCAGCTGCCGTCGACGCCTTGCGGCCGCCATCGCGGAGCAGACGTTCCGCAGCGCACCGCTGTCGGTGGGCTCTTGAGGAGGGCCAGAGCAGGATGTTCTAGGTCGTGAGTACGACCTTCGTGGCTTCGCGCGCGTCGAATGCCCGGTAGGCGGCCGCCGCCTCGTCGAGCGGCATTGTGTCGCTGATCACCACCGAGGGTCGGAGCACGCCTTCCTCGATCATGGCTAGGAGCCGTTCGCGGTCGCGCCTTGGGTTCCCGATGGCGAACGTCAGCGTGATCTCCTTCTCGAACATGACCGCGTTGTTCAGGGGAAAGTCGGGTTCGAAGTGCGCACCGACTACCGAAATCACGCCTTGCGGTCGCACGAGACCGAGTGCCGAGGCCATCGCCGCCGCGGCGCCAGAGGCCTCTATCACGGCGTCGGCGCCCAGACTGCCCGTCGCCGCCATGACG
>DASYAP010000311.1:0-13044 GCA_036501265.1 Solirubrobacteraceae bacterium
CGGCCGGTCGGGGCGGCTTCTGGCCCCGCCCCCTGCGGCGAACCGGGAACTGCCGGGACAGGAGACGGTCGTTGCCTTTCACGCCTTCGTGCCCAAGGTACGCGCGGAAAGATGCCGTCAAACCTTTAGCCGCGCCAAAAACGGCTTCGTAATCATCCGGCAACGGCTTCGCCATCTGAGCCGGTCGCCCGTACGTCGATCGTCGGTCGACGCGGGTCACAGATCCCGCGCCGACCGATCCACGGCGGCCACGGCGAGGAACGTCGGTCAGGACTGGTGCGCGGCGCGGCGCACGAGCCACCAGATCGCGACCAGCGCCAGCGCTGCCCACGCCGCGAACACCGCAAGCTGAACACCGAGACCCGGGAGTCCGAGCCAGGGATCGGCGATCGCCGGGATCGGGGAGGGCAGTGCGTTGCTGATCGAGTGCATCGCGCCGGTCATCGCTCCGTTCGGTGGCCCGCCGCCCCCCAGTAGATACAGGGGGAAGAACGCGATCAGGCCGATTGCCTGGGCAGCGCGTGCGCTGGGTGCTGCGAGTCCCACCGCGATGCCTAGGAGCAAGAGGGTCAATGTGCTCGCAGCCAGGCCCAGGGCAGCCTGGACGGGGTGGGTGACATGCGGGATGCCGTAAGTAGGCGCGGCGACGACGAGCACCGTCCCGACGCCAACAAGGATCAGCCCGGCAGCGACGATCGCCTGCGTGGCGATGACCGTCGCGGGGGAGACCCCAAACGCTTCGAAGCGGCGCAGCACGCCCCGCTCGCGGTACGCGGCCAGTGTGACCGGGAGGCCCACGAGCGCCAGCGCGAGCACCGGTACGCCCACCGACGCGGCGACGTAATAGTGCTGAGGATTCCGCCAGCCGAAGCCGACCGTCGCGTGGGTGCCGAAGACGCCAGCGAGTACCAGCATCACCAGCGGCGGGAAGACGAATGCGAACACGAGCACCGTCCAGTCGCGGACGAGCAGGCGCAGCTCGGTGGGGGTCAAGGCGGCGAGTGCAGTCATCGGGGGTCTCCGTTCATTAGCGGTACGAGGGCTTCTTCGAGTGATGGCCGGATCACGGTGAAGTCGCTCGGAGCGAGGTCTCTACGCGCGAGCTCCGTGGCCACGCGGACGACCGCGACCGGTTCGACGGTGACGTCCGCGGTCGTCCCGTCGTAGCCGACAGCCGTGACCCCGGGGACGCTCCCAAGACCCGCGAGGCCGGCTGCCGCGGGCGACGAGAACCGGAGGCGGACCGTTCCGGTGCTGCTGGCAAGCTCGACGGGCCTGGCGCAGGCCACAAGCCGCCCGTCGTGCAGAACCGCGACCCGGTCGCAAAGCCGCTCGGCTTCCTCCATGTCGTGGGTTACGAGAACCACCGTGGTGCCGTGGTCACGGGCCTGCTCGATCAACTGCCAGGCATCGCGTCGCGCGACCGGATCGAGTCCTTGCGTGAGCTCATCGAGGAACAACGCCCGCGGTCGGTTGATCATCGCGAGCGCGACAAACAGGCGCTGACGCTGGCCCCCTGAGAGGTTGCCGAAGGGTGTGTCGAGCAGCGGGCCCAAACGCCACGCATCGGCGAATTGACGCCAGTCGCTGCGGGCCGGCGCCAAACGGGCGAACAGCCGCAGCGCTTCGCCGACCCGGAGCCGCTCGGGCAGCGCCGACGTCTGCAGCTGCGCGCCCAACAGCGGCCTCAGTCGTCTGCGCTCGGGGCCGGGATCGAACCCGAGCACATCGACGCGTCCACCGTCGCGACTGCGCAGGCCCTGGAGGATCTCCGCCGTCGTTGTCTTGCCGGCCCCGTTGCGGCCGGCGATGCCGAAGATCTCGCCGGCTCTGACCGAGAACGACACGCCGCGAAGCACGGGCCGACCGTCGTAGGATTTCTTGAGGTCGTGGACCTCTATAGCTGTGTTTTGCATGCCGGCAACGCTAAGCGCGGGCCGGCATTTGCACATCCGGCCACGGGTCCGAATCGCTGTCCGACCCGGGTAGGAAACGAGACCTTCCCTGGGTGGACGGCGACTAAGGGTTGCCAGCGCCGGGCGTGACTACGCCGTGGTCGTAGGCGAATACGATCGCAGCGGCTCTATCGCGCACGCCGAGCTTGCCGAAGATGCTCCCTATGTGCGTCTTCACCGTGGCCTCTGCGAGGTACAGCCCAGCGGCAATCTCGCCGTTGGTCGCTCCTCGGGCCATCATCCGCAACACCTCGAGCTCGCGCTCGGAGAGCAACTCGAGCCGGGCGGCCTGCCGGCCGGCGGGAGCCACCCGGCGGCGATAGTGCTGCAGGATCCGTGGGGCCACGGCGGGGTCGAACCACGCAGCGCCGCCCGCCACCGCGCGCACCGCCGCAATCAGGTCCTCGGCGGAAGAATCCTTGAGTACAAAGCCTGCGGCGCCCGCCTCCAGCGCACCCCACAGCACCTCGTCCTCGCCAAACGTCGTGAGCACAAGCACGGAGACGTCGTCCGTCGCTTCGCGCAGCTTGGCTGTCGCGGCGATCCCGTCCAAGATCGGCATCCGGATGTCCATCAGGACGACCTCGGGCTTCAAAGCCGGCAGCTCTTGCACCGCCTGGCGACCGTCCGCGCACTCAGCGATCACCTCAAACCCATCTGCCGGAGAGAGGATGCGGGCCAACCCGGCGCGCACGATTGCCTGATCGTCCACCAGCGCAACCCGGATCACGTCGCTTCGCCCCGTGCGGTAGGTAGACCATCCGCGTCGAGCGGGAGCGTGCAGCTGACGCGCCACCCACCGGCGTTGGGCCCTGCCGCGAATTCGCCGTCCAACGCGGTCGCTCGTTCCCGCATCCCGATCAAGCCGTAGCGCCTTCTCGGCGGCTCCTCTTCGACTGGGGCGCGGAGCGGGCCGGTCGTCTGCGCGGACAGAGAAACCTCGCCGTCGAGAAGTTCGAGCGCGAGCGCCGTCCGCGCCTCGGGTGCGTGGCGTGCGGCGTTAGCAAGCGCCTCCTGGGCGATCCGATACAGAGCGAGGCCCACGCTTGGGGTGATCGTCCCGAGGTCCCCCCGGATTTCCAGCTCGACCGGGAGGCCGCCTGCGCGCGCATAGTCGACAAGCGCCGGGATCTCAATCGCCGAAGGCACCGGCGGCCGTACTCCCGGCTCCTGATCGCTGCGCAAGAGCGCTACGTTTCGTCGCAGCTCCTGCATGCTGCGACGGCCTACGTCCTCAGCCGAGCGCAGGGCCTCCTCGGCTGCGGCGGGGTCGCGACGGAGCACATGCCGAGCGCTGGTCACCTGAAGCATCACGGCGGCCAGGCCATGGCCGACGAAGTCATGGACGTCACGCGCGATGCGACGGCGCTCCTCCAGCATCGCTTGTCTCGCCAACTCGCGGCGGGTTGCCTCGAGCTGGGCCGCCAGCTTTACCTGGCGCAGGATCGCGCGTCCGATCGCCCAAGGGAAGGCAATCCCCAGGATCCAGATGCCGACGGCTATGTTGCCGTGCGTTTCTAACGCGGCTACCACCGCCGGCGAAGCGAGCGCCACGAGCCCGAGCGCTACAGCGCTTACAAGCGACCGCTCCCAGAACGCGATCACGAACGCGAGCACCGAAACTTCGAACATCAACGGCTGGTGGGCCCCGGCGCGCTGTGCGGCCACCACCGGTACCACCACCGCGACGGTGACCAGGACAAGCGGTGTGCGGGGCACAAATGCCCAGATCGCCAAAGCGCCGACAGGGATCGCCATCAGGACGAGATCGCCCGCTGACGTGGGATCCGTGACGGCTGCAACGACGGCGACCGCGAGCGCGAACAGGGGAACGAGGCTGCGTAACTCGTCGATCCTGGAACGCGGTTGCGATGTCTCGCTCGCCACCGGCTGAAGTTACTGCGGCGCCGGGGCGTCAACATCCACCTGAGGACGGAACCCATCCGCGACCACGGTATGAACCGCCACACCAACCGTAAGCCCGGCGCGGTGCTTGGCCGCCGTGCTCTGAACCGTGCCCTGCTGGCGCGCCAGATGCTGATCGGTCGCCGGCGGGTGCCCGTAGGTGAGGTGCTCGAGGCGCTCGTCGGCATGCAGGCGCAGGAGCCGCAGGCGCCCTACGTGGGGCTGTGGTCGCGCGTGGAGGGCTTCGAACCAGAACAGCTCTCGCAACTGATCGAGACCCGGGCAGCGGTCCGTGGTGCGCTCTTTCGAGCGACCCTACACCTAGTTACCGCGCGTGACTGGAGATCGCTGCGGCCTCTGATCGCGCCGGTGCTCGCGCGCGGCTTCAGCTCGAGCCCGTTCAGCCGTGCGCTCACGGACATCGACGTAGAAGAGGTGCTCGCGCTCGGGCGCCAGCTCCTGGCGGAGCGCCCGCGTACCCGAGCCGAGCTTGGGCCGCTCCTGGCCGAAAAGTTCTCGGTCGATCCCATGTCGCTGGCCTACGCCGTCAGCTACCTCGAGCCGCTCGTCCAGGTACCGCCCCGCGGGCTCTGGCGCCGCAGCGGCGGCGCTCGCTGGATCACGGACCAAGAGTGGCTCGGGCAGGGCCTTGCGCCGGACCTTTCGCTGCAACGCCTGATCCTCAGGTACCTCGCCGCGTTTGGCCCGGCGACGATCCAAGACATCCAGGCGTGGTCGGGGCTGACCCAGCTTCGCGTGGTCATCGACGCGCTGCGCGGGCGGCTTGCAAGCTTCGAAGACGAGCGAGGACGGGAGCTGTTCGACCTGCCCGACGGTCCGCTGCCCGACCCCGAGGCGCCTGTCCCTGTCCGCTTCCTACCTCCCTTCGACAACGCGATCCTTGCCCACGCCGATCGCGCCAGGATCATCGCGCCCGAGGATCGCGATCGTGTCTCGGCCGAGCGGCTGATGCGCACCTTCCTGGTCGACGGGTTCGTCGCCGGCAGCTGGCGGACTGACGGCGCCGTCCTCCGGGTCAAGCCATTTAGAGCCCTCAGCGCCGCCGATCGTCGAGCGGTGAAAGAGGAAGGGCGGCGGCTACTGGCGTTCGTCGCGCCCGATGCGTCGGCGTCCGAGGTTCAACTCGGCGCGCCAGATGCCCGGAGTTGACACGTGACCGGGACCCCGGCGGCGAGCGTCTGAAAGACGACGCAGTAGCGCTCCGTGAGCCTCAGCAGCGTCTCTAGCTGCTCGTCAGTCGCCTCTCCCTCAAGCAGGAACGTAAGCCGAATCGCACGAAAGCCGACCGGCGCCTCGTCGTCGCTCGCCACCCCGAGCGTGCCGCGGAAGTCGAGGTCGCCTTCCGCGTGCACCGTTCCCCTCGCAGGGATCTCAAGCGACGTCGCCACGGATCGCAGCGTCACGCCGGCACAGGCGACGAGCGCTTCAAGCAGCATATCCCCGGAGCAGGCGAGCGTCCCGGAGCCTCCCGTCGCCGGATGCAGTCCAGCTCGCACGAGCGCGCGGCCGGTCTCCACCGAGCACGCGACCTCCTGATCGTCCAGCGATCCGTTCGCGCGCAGCGTGACGAGCGCCGTCTCGGGCGCTTCCCGGTAGCGCTCCTTGAGCGGTCTCTGCGCCGCGCGAAGCTGCTCCCGATCCATCCCCCGTTCGACCGTCACCGATCGCATCGTAGCTCGCATCGGCCCGATCTCCGTGAGACCGCGCACACCGCGTAGCTTGCCGTGTGCAAGAGATCGTTCACTCCACGGGTATCTATACAAATTCGATTGATTCAGTGTAGTATGCAGCGACCGTGCAAGTCGACCTTCACCAACACCTTTACACGCGGCCGCTGCTCGACCGACTTCAAAGCCGACGCAGCCCGCCGTTTGCGCGTCGTCTAGAGGGCATCACGACGATTCAAGCCGCGGGTGAGCTCCCCTACGCGATCGATCAAGCAGCCGAGGCGGCCCATGTCCGGGCCCGACTACAGCGCATCGACGGCCTTGACCGGGCAGTCGTAGCGATCTCCAGCCCTCTGGGCATCGAAGCGCTCCCGCGTCCCGAGGCGGTCGAGCTCATCGAGGCTCACCTGGAGGGCGTGGACGCCCTCTCCGACGACTTTGCGGCCTGGGGCCCGGTGGCGCTCGATGAACCGGACGTATCCGACGTCGACGCCGTGCTCGATTGGGGCTGCGTGGGGGTCTCCGTGCCCGCTGGGGCGCTGGTGGGGCGTGAGCGCCTGGACCTCGCCTGCCCGCTGCTCCAGCGGGTCGCGGCGCGCGACCTGCAATCTCAGGCCAGCGAACTGATCTCCGGGAGGGTCCTGGTCACGTGACGCTGGGCCGCGAAGAGCTTGAGACCTTCGTGCGTGCCCTTGCCGGCAGGCAGACGCGGCGGGAGCACCTCGTTAGGCGATCCCGTGAGGGGCGCAGCTTCGAGCGGGTGTGGGCCGATCGACACGTCAACGCGTGGCTGATCTGTTGGGACCAGCAGCACGACACGGGCTGGCACGACCACGACACCGCTGCGGCCGCGATCCTCGTACTCGAGGGACAGATCAGGGAGGAACGGTTGCGCCTGGCGGGCCCCCAGATCACCCGGGTGCTGCCGTCGGGCGCCGCCTTCTACGTGCCGCCGAGCGCGATCCACCGGGTCTTGCCCGCCGGCGCCACGCCCGCGGTCACGCTCCATGCGTACTCGCCGCCGCTGAGGCGCACCGGCGCGTATTGGCTCACAGCGGACGGCGAGCTACAGCGCGTATCTCAGTCCTCCGAACAAGAGCTGCGCGCCGCCGCCATCGCAGGCTGACCACTCTCGCAGAAGCTGGCGCGCCAGGGGGATTGCAGCTACGCGTGTTGCAACTAAATCGACCGATTCGACCAGTTTGACTTTTCCAGTGAACTTACTGCTACTCTGCCGCTGGTCCATCTACTCAATTGATTCAGTTCGGAACCTGGAGGGGCTTATGAAACGACGGATTGGGGCCAAGACATGGAGTGCCCTTGCGCTGTGCGGCGCTCTGGCGGCCTCGGGCGGCCTCGCCGCATGCGGGGGCTCGTCTGACAGTGCCAGCGCATCGGGCTCTTCATCTTCAGGGTCAAAGGCCCAACTGGCGCTGGTCGCCTACTCGACCCCCAAGCATGCCTATGACGCCCTGACCGCGGCTTACGCCAAGACGTCCGAGGGCAAAGGAATCTCCTTTTCCGCTTCCTATGGCCCGTCCGGCTCCCAGAGCAAGGCCGTGCTTGCGGGACAGCCGGCGGACGTGGTCGCGTTCTCGACCGAGCCCGACATCAGCCGGCTGGTGAAGGGCGGGCTCGTCTCATCGAATTGGGATGCCAACACCTATAAGGGCATCGTGGCCAACTCTGTCGTCGTGTTCGTCGTGCGCAAGGGGAACCCCAAGCACATCACGACCTGGAATGACCTGACTAAGCCTGGGGTCAGCGTCGTCACCCCCAACCCCTCGACATCGGGCAGCGCCCAGTGGAACATCATGGCCGCTTACGGCGCTCAGCTCAAGCAAGGCAAGAGCCCGTCTCAGGCGCTCGCGTACGTCAAGACGCTTCTGACTAAGCACGTCAGCGTCGAGGATCCAAGCGGAAGTACCGCGATGTCCACCTTCACCGGGGGCAAGGGAGACGTCCTGCTCTCTTACGAGAACGAGGCGATCTCGGCCGAGAAGGCCGGCGAAAACGTCCAGTACGTCATACCCAAGCAGACGATCCTCATCCAGACGCCCGACGCGGTGGTCAAGAAGGGCTCGCACGTCAAGCAGGCGCAGGCGTTCCTGAACTGGCTCTGGAGTACGCCGGCCCAGAACATCTGGGCTCAGAAGGGCTATCGCCCCGTGGTGCCCTCGGTCCTGTCCAAGTACAAGAGCAAGTTCCCGACGCCGCCGCAGCTGTTCACGATGGACTCGCTTGGAGGCTGGACACAGGTGAAGAAGAAGTTCTTCGATCCCTCGACGGGCCTGATTACCAAGATCCAGGCGGCAGCTGGGTTCCCGACGGCCTCGAGCTAGGGGTTCAGGCTGACTACCGCCACCCCATACGCCGCACCGCGAGCGCCCGCCCGAAGGCGGGCGCTCGCTCGCGCGCCTCGCGGGAGCCTGGGCCTCGGGATCTCGATGCTCTACCTGAGCATCTTCGTCTTGATCCCGTTGGCGGCGGTGGTGGTCAAGGCCTTCGCTCAAGGCCCCAGCACATTTTTCGACGCGATCACCAACAGCGTCGCGTTGAACGCTTTAGGCGTCACGCTCGGCGCCTCGCTCGTGGTCGCGGCCATCAGCGCGGTCATGGGCACGTTGGTGGCGTGGGTGTTGGTACGCGATCGGTTCCCCGGACAGCGCCTGGTGAACGCCCTGATCGATTTGCCCTTTGCGCTGCCGACAATCGTGGCGGGGCTTACGCTGGTCGCGCTCTACGGTCCGGATAGTCCCTTCGGGCTGAGCCTCGCCTACACGCGGGCAGGCGTTTTGCTCGCGCTGCTGTTCGTGACCCTGCCGTTCGTCGTACGGTCGGTTCAGCCCGTGCTGATCGACCTCAATCCCGAGGCCGAGGAGTGCGCCGCCTCACTGGGTGCTTCCAATTGGACAACCTTCAGGCGGATCGTATTTCCCTCGATACGTCAGTCGATCGTCTCCGGGGCGGCGCTGTCGTTTGCGCGCGGGGTGGGCGAGTTCGGCGCGATCGTGCTGCTCGCCGGCAAGGTCCAGATCGCAAGCATCGTGATCTTTGCCGATATCGAGAGCGACGCTCCCCAGGCAGCGGCGTCGATATCGGTCGTCCTCCTTCTGATCTCGCTGATCATCCTCGTTCTGCTCCGCGTATTGGGGAACCGGCATGCGCATTAGCACCCCGGCCAAGCTCTCGCTGCGGACGGTCGTGGTGGGCTATCTGGCCGTCTTGCTGCTTGTTCCGCTTGGGCTGGTGTTCTACCGCACGTTCCAGCACGGATTCGGTGTGGCATGGGGATGGATGACCACTCCCGCGGCTATCAGCGCGCTCTCTCTGACGCTCGTGATCGCCGCGATCGCGGTGCCGCTGAACACGATCTTCGGCATCATCTGCGCCCACGTCCTGGTACGGGGCCGCGTGCGCGGGCGAGCGATTCTCGACGCTCTCATCGACCTGCCGTTCGTGGTGTCGCCCATAATCGTCGGGCTAGCACTCATCCTCGTCTACGGCGAGGGCGGCTGGTTCGGCAACTGGTTCTTAGCCCACGGGATCCGGATCATTTATGCCCCAGCCGGAATGGTGATCGCGACGGTGTTCGTGTCGCTGCCGTTCGTGGTGCGCGAGGTCGCCCCGGTTCTGCGCGAGGCCGGCGAGGAGCAGGAGGAGGCGGCGGCGACGCTCGGAGCCTCCTGGTGGCAGACCTTTCGCAGGGTAACGATGCCGTCGATCCGGTGGGGCGTGGCCTACGGGGTCGTGCTGACGAGCGCCCGGGCTCTGGGCGAGATCGGGGCGGTGCTCGTCGTCTCCTCGAACGTGGCGGGCTCGACGCTGACCCTGCCGCTGTTGGTCTATCAGCGCGACTCCCAGATCGGGCCCGAGGCAGTGAGCGGCGCCTACGCGGCCGCCACGGAGCTGATCGTTATCTCGCTGGCGGTTCTTTTGGTCATGACACTGCTTGGACAACGAAGGGAGCAGGTGCGATGAGGATTGACATCCTTGGCGTGGGTAAGCGCTTCGGCGACTTCGTCGCCCTCGACGATGTCTCGATGGAAGTGTGCGAGGGCTCGCTTACGGCGCTCCTTGGCCCGAGCGGCTCCGGAAAGTCGACGCTTCTGCGCATCATCGCGGGCCTGGAAGCGCCCGACACCGGTTCGGTCCAGCTCGACGGAGGCGACGTTACCCGAGCGCGGCCCCAGGACCGGGGGATCGGCTTCGTATTTCAGCACTACGCCCCGTTCAATCACATGAGCGTGCGCGACAACGTGGCCTTTGGCCTTCGCATTCGAAAGCGCCCCAAGGCGCAGATAAAGGCCAAGGTCGACGAGCTCCTCGCCCTCGTCGGGCTGACCGCGTGGGCAGGTCAGCGCCCCTCACAGCTCTCCGGTGGCCAGCGCCAGAGAATGGCACTCGCCCGTGCCCTCGCCGTCGAGCCGCGTGTGCTGCTCCTGGACGAGCCGTTCGGCGCGCTGGACGCAAACGTCCGGGCCGAGCTTCGCCTCTGGCTGAGGCGACTGCACGAGGAGCAGCAGGTGACCACCGTTCTCGTCACCCACGACCAGGAGGAGGCGATGGAGGTCTCCGACAGGATCGCGGTTATGCACGAGGGGCGGATCGAACAGGTCGGCTCTCCGCGCGAGGTCTACGACAACCCCATCAACGATTTCGTGATGGGGTTCCTGGGGCCGGCGGTGTTCATGGACGGCCAGCTTGTGCGCCCCCACGACGTGAAGATCTCGCTCCAGCCAGACAACGGCTCGATCGAGGCGGTCGTCGCCCGCGTCGTGCACCTGGGGTTCGAGGTGCGCGTCGAGATCGAGTTGCCCGATGGGTCCCAAGCCCGGGCGCAGCTAACGCGCGGTCAGGCCGGTGAGCTCGAGCTGGATGCGGGCGACACCGTCTACGTCAAGGCCCCGGCCAAGGCCAGGGAGAAGGCCGTCGCCTGAGCGGCGGCGCCCGTAATCCAGGCCGCCGCCTGAGCGCCTCAGCGCGTAACCCACGCTTCGGGATCTTCGCTCAGCTTCACGATGGCTTTGGGCAGCTGTCCTTTGGCCACGTCGGCGACCGTCACCTGCTCCACCACTTGCCGCAAGCTCTTTCGCACCGCGATCCAGACGCGCGGCAGCTCGGCGGCTGACCCGGGATAGTTCGATTCTTCGGGCGGCCCCCCTCGAACGGTGGCCAGCGGACCCTCCACGGCGCGCATGACGTCTGCGATCGTCACGCGCTCCGCGGGCTTGGCCAGCCTGAAGCCCCCGTCGGCGCCGCGCTGGCTGCGCACGATCCCGGCGTGGCGCATCTCGCCGAGAATGTTCTCGAGGAAGTTGAGCGGGATGTCTTGGGCGGTCGCGATCCTCTCGGCCTTGACCGGCCGACCGTCCGGACTGGTGGCGAGCTCGATCGCCGCCCTCACCGCGTAGTCCGCCTTGGCCGAGATGCGCATTCAGGACCCCGCCTCGCCGCTCGCGGGCTTCCCATCGCGGCCGACGTATCCGTCCGCGCCGCCCGCGATCAGCAGCACCGCGTCCTCTGACCCGACGCCGTGCAGGCGGCGCACCGTGGAAGCGTCCACGCGGGCCACGCTCCCCGGACCGAAAAGGTGGTGCGAGCCATCGCCGAACTCGATCTCGACCTCGCCGCGATGGACGAAATAGACCTCCTCCTGGCGCTCGTGGTAGTGAGCGGGGCCGGCGGAGTCCGGTGGCATGACGAGGACGTTGATGCCAAAGGCGCTCACGTCGAGCTCGCGACGAACCTTGCGGAAGCCGTAGCCGTCGCCCATCGCGTCGATGTTCCCGACTGCGTACCCCTCGCCCCGCATCACGTCAAACACTCGGTTGGGATCGGGCATCCAGGGATCATCGCATGCGATGGACCCTCGTCGTATTGGCGAAAGCCCGGCAACGCCCTCAAAAGTAAGCTTCCCCACACACTCAGTGACGACGCGAACGGAGGCTCCGGATGCAGCTTGGAATGGTCGGACTCGGACGGATGGGCGCGAATCTTGTCCGGCGATTGATGCGCGCAGGCCACGAATGCGTCGTATACGACGTCAGTGCCGACGCGGTGAAGGCGCTCGTGGACGAGGGCGCCACCGGAGCCGGATCGCTCGAGGAGTTCGTACAGAAGCTCAATGTTCCACGGGCCGCGTGGGTCATGGTCCCCGCCGGCGAGCTGACCGAGAAGACCGTGCACGACCTCGCCGCGCTCATGGACTCGGGCGACACCATCATCGACGGCGGCAACACGTACTACCGGGACGACATGCGCCGTGCGAAGGAGCTCTCCGAGCGCCAGATCCACTACATCGACTGCGGCACCAGCGGCGGCGTGTGGGGTCTTGAGCGGGGGTACTGCCTGATGATCGGCGGCGACCAGGAGGCGGTCCAGCGCCTTGCGCCATTATTCGAGGCGATCGCGCCGGGCCTAGAGGCGGCGGAGCGGACACCCGGCCGCAAGGGGGACGCCGCGCAAGCGGAGTACGGCTATCTCCACTGCGGCCCCGCGGGCGCCGGACACTTCGTGAAGATGGTCCACAACGGGATCGAGTACGGCATCATGGCCTCCTACGCCGAGGGCATCAACATCCTGCGCAACGCCGATGCCGGCAGCGTCAAGCGTCAAGAGGATGCCGAGACGGCGCCGCTCGAGCAGCCCGAGTACTACCGCTACGACATCGACATCGCCTCAGTTGCCGAGGTGTGGCGGCGCGGTAGCGTGATCGCTTCGTGGCTGCTCGATCTCAGCGCTGCGGCCCTGTTCGAGTCGCCCGATCTGAAGGACTTCTCAGGCCGCGTCTCGGACTCCGGCGAGGGGCGCTGGACGGCGATTGCCGCGATCGAAGAGGGCGTGCCCGCACCGGTGCTATCGAGCGCGCTCTTCTCGCGCTTCGGCTCGCGCGATCTCGACCAATTCGCCAATCAGGTGCTCTCGGCGATGCGCAAGCAGTTCGGCGGCCACGCCGAGAAGCCGGTCGGCTGAATGCCCGCGCGGACCGCCAACCGTCCCCGTGTGGTGATAGTCGGCGGCGGGTTCGGCGGCCTCTCCGCCGCAAAAGGCCTGGCGGATGTGGAGGTGGACGTGACACTCGTCGACCGCATCAACCACCATTTGTTTCAGCCTCTGCTTTATCAGGTCGCCACCGGAATCCTGTCCGACGGGCAGATCGCGCCTCCGCTGCGGAGCATCTTCTCGGACCAGTCCAATCTGCAAGTGCGCCTCGCGGAGGTCACCGGGTTCGACCTGGAGCGCCGCGCGGTCTATGCGGTGACTCCAGACGGCGAGCGTCTGACGCTCCCGTATGAGTTCTTGATCGTGGCGGCGGGCTCGACCCACGCCTATTTCGGCCACGACGAGTGGGCGCGGTTCGCGCCCGGACTCAAGTCACTAACCGACGCCCACCTGCTGCGCGCGCGCATTCTGGGCGCGTTTGAGTTGGGCGCCGAGGCCCCTCACGACTCAGACCGCGAGCGATGGCTCACCTTCGTGATCGTCGGGGCCGG
>DASYAP010000312.1:0-17205 GCA_036501265.1 Solirubrobacteraceae bacterium
GATGTCGGCTTCGACAGCGCGCAGTTCGGCCACCACAGCTCCCCCTGTCTCTCCTCCGGAACCCGCGGTAACTCCTGGCCCCGAGCGTGGTTCCGCGCTGTCGCGACGGCTCTACACGGACTCCTCGTTGTTAGAAGCCGAGCAGGAGCTGATCTTCGAGCGCACCTGGCAACTAGCGGGCCACGCGTCCTCTCTGGCGCGCTCCGGTAGCTATCTGACCGCCAGTGCCGGCTCGCAACCCGTCCTGGTAGTTCGCGACGAAGAGGGCCGCCTGCGCGCGTACCGCAATGTCTGCCGCCACCGTGGCTCGCGGCTGCTGAGCGGGTCGGGCCAGTGCAAAGCGGCTATCCGCCGCCGCTACCACGGGTGGACCTACCGCTTCGACGGGAGCCTGATCGGGGTCCCCGAGTCGCGGGCCTTCGGCGAACGCCTCGATAAAGCGTCACTTGGGCTACTACCAGCGCGGGTCGAGGAACTCTGCGGACTGGTGTTTGTGAATCTCGATCCGGATGCGACTCCCCTCGCAGAGCTCGTGGGCGATCTTCCCGCCCGCCTGGCGCGCTACCGGATCGCGTCGCTGCAGCCATTCGCGCCGGCCACCGACGCGCAGCCCGCCAACTGGAAGGCGATCGTCGACAACTACGTCGAGGGGTACCACATCCCGATCGCCCACCCCGGCCTGATGCGTCTGCTCGATTACAAGCACTACGACGTCGAATGCTTCGAGGAATACGTCTGGTTCGAGGCGCCGCTGCGCGCAAAGCAAAGCGGCAACCGGGTCGAGCGCGCGTACGCTGCGCTCGTGACGCCGATGCCGGGGCTAGGCGAGGAGGACCGCCGGGTGTGGCGCTACGCGTTCATCTATCCGAACACTGCGATCGACCTGTACCCCGACCAGGTCACGACCTGGCAGATCTTGCCCGACGGAGTGGATCGGATCCGGAGCACTTACGGCGCCTACCGCCCGCCGCATACCGACGCACGGACGAGGGTGACGCAATGGCTGAATCGGCGCATGAACCAGCTCGTGACCGACGAGGACATCGATCTCGTCGCCAACGTCCAGAAGGGGTTGCAGACGCGCGGTTATGAGTGCGGTCCGCTGGGGCGGCGCGAGGCCGCAGTCGCGTGGTTCGCGGATCGCGTGCGCAGGGACCTCGCCCCGGTTTTCAATCAAGATGAGTAGATCGGCCGCTGAGCCGACCGAGAAGCCAAATTCGCGCCCCAGCGCCCGCGACCGCATCCTCGCGGCCGCGGTTCGACGGATCGCCAGCGAGGGGATCGACGATGTGCGGATCGCCAAGATCGCGATGGATGCGGGCGTGTCGACCTCGCTGGTGCACTACCACTTTGAGACCCGCGAGGCACTCCTCGCCGAGGCACTCGAGTACTCGTACAGGCGTGCGGGCGATGTCCGCATCTCCAACGGTGAGCTGCCGAGGGCCTCGCACGCGCAGCGGCTTGAGTCGATGATCGACCAGTGCCTGCCGACCACTGCTTCGCTACAGGACGATTGGGTGTTGTGGGTAGAGCTGTGGCTGCGCGCCGTGCGTCATCCCGACCTGCGTCCGGTGGCCGAGCGGCTGTACGGAAGGCTTCACAAATGGTTCGCCGACGAGATCGCTGCCGGCCTGCAAGGGGGCGAATTTGGGCCCTGCGATGCGGACGCGGTCGCGGACCGGACACTGGCGCTGATCGACGGCTTCGGAGTCAGGACGCTGATCGGCGATCGCAGGATCCCGCTGGAGCACGCGCGCAGGGCGGTAAAAGCGGCGCTCTTGCACGAGCTCGGAATCGGCGGCCGGCTTCGCTGAGCAGTCGAGGACGCGCTCAGGCGCGCATCGGCTCGACGACACCGTTCAGGGCGGCCCGCGCCGCAGACCGGCCGGTGCGGACCGCACCCTCCATATAACCGGCCACCCAGTGGTCGGAGCCCGCGACGTAAAACGGAGGTTCGTGGGTGCCGTGCAGCGGGCCGACGCGCGTGAGGTCGCCCGGCGCCCAGCCTGCGATGTAGCCGCGTGTGAACGGGTCGGTCCCCCACAGGCGCTCGAGCAGGGCCTCGTGGCCTCGGGCGCGGTCGCCGTACAACGCCACCAGACCGTCAACCACGGTCTTCTGACGAACGTCAGGCGGGGCCGCGAGAAACGCCGCAAACCGCTCCGGCGGGACCAGCAACGAGAGTACGCCACGCCCCTGGGGCCAGGTCGAGCCGAACAGCCACTCGCTCTCGGCGAGCCCGTTCTGCCCCGCTTCCTGCCAGAACGACTCGTCGTACGCGACGACGATCTTCGCGGCGAGCGCGTGCCGCTGCGCGCGCAGCGATCGCAGCCGCGCGTCGCTGAGCCCTGTGATCTGGATATCGCGCAGCGGCCCGGCCGGGATCGCGCACACGACCGCCTCGGCGATCACGGCGGTTCCGTCCTTCAGCAGGACTCGCACCCGGCCCGAGTCCACGTCGATGCGACGCACCACTGCGCCCAACCGCAAGCGCGAGCCGAGCTCGTCCGCCATACGCAGCGCCACGGCCGCTGAACCTTCGGCAACGCGGAGGCTCTCCCAGACGGCGAGATCGTAGAACCCCTCGCCCGCAGCGGTTGCGTGCTTGCGCAGCTCGCCCAGCAGCGAGGTGCGCTCCGGCCCGTCGCACGAGAGCGATAGTGACGACAGCTCGTGACGGCGGCGGACCGCGGGAAGTGCTCCCAAATCGCGAAGCCACGCCGCGATGCTGGTGTTGTCGAGCCTGTTTGCGTCCGGGTGAGACCACGGATCGTCGGTGTCCACAGAAGCCGCAAGCTCGGCAAAAGCTCGCTCTACCCGCTTCTCATCGGCCCGCTCTCGCTCGCTCATCCACGGAAGGTCGTCGCCCACGAAAACGCCGTCCACCAGACCCCAGCTCATCTCTCCGGGGTCGACCACATAACTTGGTTCGATCGTTAGCCCCAGCTCCTCGACGAGCTCTCGGTACGCCCAGTGATCGTGCCCGAAGACCTCACCGCCTGCCTGCACCACCCGCCCATTGGGCGTGGTCACCGCTTCGACCCGTCCCCCGGGGCGATTGCGCGCTTCGAGCACAATCACGTCGGCGCCCCCTAGAGCAAGATCGCGCCCCGCGGCCAGCCCAGCGAGCCCCGCCCCCAGGACCGCGACGTCGATCGCCTCCGTAATCCCTCCTTAATGACCCCTGCTTGACAGCCACGGCGTGACGCTAGTAGTTTTTTGAACGCTGTTCAGTATACGTTTTTGAATGAGGGGCAGGCAACCGAGGGATGAGTCCGCGACCCAAGCTCGACCACCTGCGTAAGCCCCAGATCGTTGCCGCCGCCGCGGAGGTGATCTATCAGCGGGGCTTGCTTGACGCGCGCATCGGCGACATCGCGAAGCGAGCCGGCACGAGCGGCCCGACGGTCCTGTACTACTTCGAATCCAAGGACAGACTGTTCGAGGAAGTGGTTGACCAGAGCGACCACGAGTTCTACGGTCGGCTGACCGAGGGCCAAGCACTGCACGAGCGCGCTAGCGACAAGCTCGTGCACCTGATCGAGGAGACGAGCCGTGGACCCGGCGAGATCAGCGACTACACACTCTGGATGGAGCTGTGGGTGCGGGCGCGACGAGATCGCACCGTGCGGCGCAACTACTTCCGGCTCAACCGTCGTGAGCGCAGCTTGATCGCCGACATCGTTCGAGAGGGACAGCAGAGTGGCGAATTCAGCCCAGAGGCGGATCCGGAGGATTTCGCCTTGACGCTGAGCGCCCTCATGGACGGGTTGGGGGTTCAGGTGACGTTGGGCCAACCCGATGTCACGGCGGAGCGGATGGTGGCGCGCTGCCTGGCGCTCGCGTCAAGTGAGCTTGGCTGCGAGCTTCGTGCCGCCGAGAGCGTTAATGGCGAGGAACACCAGCCAGATGAGAGAGGAGTAAACGATGGGGATCGATCATGATCACCAAGCCCCACCCATTCTCTGGGAGGTGAGTTGGCATGCATCCACGTGAGGGATGGTCCGAGGGAGGAATTCGGCGCCGACCCGCGCCAGAGGAACGCGCGATTTCCCGTCGCGACCTGCTCGGGGCGGGCGCCGGCGTCGCGCTCGGGGCCTTGCTCGCCGGCTGCGGCTCATCCGGCTCGAATCCAGCGCCTCCCACGGGCGCCCACGGCGTTTTGCTGCCGCGTCAGGATGCCCCCGTGAAGTGGCCGATCTACTCCGACAACAAGCCGATTGCCTCGGGCCTTCAACCCGAGAAGGGCGCGACCCTGCAGCTTTACAACTGGGTCGCGTACATCAACGAAGCGGTGCTCAAGAACTTCTGTAAGAAGTACAACTGCAAGTACTCATTGACCACGTTCAACACGATGGAGGAGGCGATCGCCAAGTTGGGCAGTGGCCAGTTGAAGTTCGACGTGTTCTTCCCCACCGTCGATGTGCTAGGCCAGCTCATCCAAGCCAAGGTGATCCGCCCGCTCAACCACAGCTACATCCCCAACATGGCCAACACGTGGCCCGACTATCGCAACCCGTTCTACGACCAGGAATGGCGGTACACGACGCCGTACTCGATCTACACCACTGGGATGGCTTGGCGCAAGGACAAGGTGAACCTCGCCCCCTCGTGGAACATGCCATGGGAGGGGGCAAAGTACAAGGGGAAGGTCGCGCTCCTCGATGACTACCGCGAGGGGATCAGCCTTGCGCTGCTGAAAGCCGGGAACTTGAACGTCAACGCGACGAGCCCGGCCCAGATCAACGCCGCGGGTAAGGCGCTTTCCAACCTCTCCTCTCTGACCAACGTTCGCATAGATAACAACGACTACACCGACGTCCCAACCGGGAAGACCTGGATCCACGAAGCATGGTCGGGCGATATGGCCGCCGCATATGAGTACCTGCCCAAAGGCACCTCTATAGACACCCTCGGCTACTGGTTCCCGGCCAACAAGAAGGGCCCAGTCGCTAATGACCTGATGGTCAACCTGACCAGCGGCTCAAACCCCGTTCTATCCCATCTGCTGATCGATTATCTCCTCGACATACACAACGCGGTGGAGAACTACAGCTACGTGGGTTACATGCAGCCGCTAACCAAGGTCACGCCGAACAAGTTGATTTCCGAGAAGCTGCTACCTCGGCAGTTGATCTCGACCGTCGTGCTACCGGAGTACTTCCGCCAGGGCGTGTTCGAGCTTCAGCTGCCTCCCGCCGCCAACGCGGTCTGGGAATCGACCTGGAACACGTTCTCCAAGGGGTTGTAGGCAACGACGGTGGGCCGCTCGCGGGACACCTACGACCGGCGTAACCGCTGGCTGTGGATCGGGCTGGCTGCCCCGGGCGCGATCTGGCTGCTCATTCTGTTCGTGGCGCCGTTCTACGTGATGCTGGCGGTGGCCGGAGGCGGCGTCAACTCGTTCTTCCAGACGGCCGTCCCGATCTGGAATCCGTTGCATTGGTCGAGCACCAATCTGACCGCGGTCTGGCACGACATCAGTGGGAGCGGAGCGTTTCTGGGGCCACCGGCACTCAGGACGCTCCTGTACACGGCGATCGCGGTGGCGATCTGCCTGGCCATCGCGTATCCGGTGGCCTATTTCGTCTCCCGGTACGCGGGCCGGCGCAAAACGTTGTTTCTGGTTCTCCTGATCGCGCCGTTCTGGGTCAGCTACATGATGCGAATGCTGGCCTGGATCGATCTCCTTCAGCAGGGCGGCTTCTTCAACAGTGCCTTGTCGTTCGTCGGCCTGCCCGGCAACACCGATTGGCTCGGTGGCAAGTCGGTGACAGTCATACTCGGGCTCGTCTACGGATACATCCCGTACGTGATCCTGGTGCTCTACGCGGGCCTTGACCGGATCGACCAAAGCCTGCTCGAGGCTGCTAGAGATCTCGGGCTCAGCAAATGGCGGACCTTCTGGCGGGTGACCGTACCCCTGAGCAAGCCGGCGATCGTGGCCGGGGCATTCATCACGGCGCTGCCGATGCTGGGCGACTACTTCACCAATCAGCTGATGTCGGGGGCGCCTGGCACGACGATGATCGGCAACGCGATCGAGGGGCAGCTCAACTCGCCTGGCCAGACCGGACAAGGGGCCGTGCTGGCGCTGATGCTGCTGATCGTGCTGCTGATTCCGATGATCTATTACGTGGTCAGCACCGCCCGAGCCTCGAGAGAGTTCGCCTGATGGCGAGCACGGTCGACCAGTCGGTTGCCGCTCCTTCTGGCCGCGAGTCGCTGCTCTGGCGCGGGCGCCCGCGAGGTAATCCGTGGCGGCGGCCGTGGGCGATGGAGGGCTTCACATGGCTGTACATCATCTGGTCGATCGTGCCGATCGCGATTGCGGTGCTGTTCTCGTTCAACAAGGGTGCATCACAGGCCACCTGGCAGGGCTTTTCGACCAAGTGGTACGTCGGAGGCCAGGTCACCTCCGTGTTGCACAACCCCAGCCTGCATCACGCCGTGATCCAGACGCTGATCCTCGGGGCGCTGACCACGTTGATCACCGTCCCGATCGGGGTCGGCTTTGCGATCGGCATCGACCGGTGGCGCAGCCGGACCTCGGGTGGACTGAACTTTGTGATGATCTTCTCGTTCGTGATCCCAGAGCTGCTGCTCGCCGTGGCGCTGTTCCTGCTCGTGACGCAGGCGTTTACGTTCATCCGCCTGGGAACGCCGGCCGAGGTCGCCGGTCTCGTCGTGTGGAACATCAGCTGGCCCGCGATCATCGTACGCGCGCGGCTGGTGACCATCGGTCGGACCTACGAAGAGGCGGCCGCCGACCTTGGGGCATCGCGAATGGGGGCGATCCGGCGTGCGCTGCTCCCGATGCTTATGCCGGCCATCTTCGCGAGCGCGGTACTCGTGTTCGCGAGCACCGTGGACGATTTCGTGATCGTGGAGCAGCTCTCGTCGACCGCGAACACGCAGCCGATGTCGGTGCTGATCTACTCCAACGTCCACGGCGGTCTGAGCGGGCCGGCGCTCAACGCCTTGGCCACGATCATGCTTATCGTCTCGTTGCTCGCAGCGTTGATCGGGTTTTTCGCCTACCGGTGGATGACCCGCGGCGAACGCACCAAGGGCGGCGCTGAAGCGCTCACGGGCATCGCGGGCATCTGACTGAGGAGGCTGAAATGGGTGGAGGCAACGTCATAGTCGAATCACTGACCAAGCGGTTCGACGACGTCACCGCGGTCGACGACATCTCGCTCGAGATTCAGCCCGGTGAGTTCTTCTCTTTGCTCGGGCCGAGTGGCTGCGGAAAGACGACCACGCTGCGCCTGGTCGCCGGCTTCGAGCAGCCGACCAGCGGAAGGATCCTGCTCGACGGCGTTGATGTCGCCAGATGGCCGCCCCACCGCCGCAACGTAAACACGGTGTTCCAGAGCTACGCCCTATTCCCTTTCCTGACGGTCGCCGAGAACGTCGCGTTTGGTATGAAGTACAAGTCGGTCCCCAAGTCGGAGGTCAGCAGCCGGGTGGGAGAGGCGCTCGCTCTGGTCCAGCTGTCTGGGTACGAGAAGCGCCGCCCCAACCAGCTCTCCGGCGGTCAGCAGCAACGGGTCGCGCTGGCCCGGGCGCTGGTGTTGCGTCCCTCGGTGCTCCTGCTGGACGAGCCGCTCGGGGCGCTTGACGCCAAGCTCCGCCGCACCCTCCAGGTCGAGCTGGGAGCGCTGCAGAAGCAGGTGGGAATCACCTTCCTGTACGTCACCCACGATCAGGAAGAGGCGCTCACGATGTCCGATCGCCTGGCCGTCATGAACCATGGACGCATCGTCCAGCTTGGCACTCCGGAAGAGGTCTACAACGAGCCCGCCGATGCCTACGTGGCCGATTTCCTGGGCGTCTCGAACTTGATGGACGCTCGAGTCGAACCCGCAGGCGACGGACGAGGGTCTTGCCGCCTGCGTCTGGGCGAGTTCGCCCTCGAGGCCGAGGCAGGGCAGCTCGATGCCACCGGCTCTGTGAAGGTCGCCATCCGTCCCGAGCGCATCGACGTATTCCCGTATGGAACGGATGGTCCCAACCACGTGCCGGGGATGGTTGAGCGCCTCGTCTTTCTCGGCTCGACCACCCAGGTCTTCCTTCGCCTCGCAACCGGCTCAGCGCTTCAGACGCTATTGCGCAACGACGGGACGGCGCTGCCGTATAGCCAGGGCACGCCGGTGAGCGTAGGCCTTCCGGCCGACGCCCTACGCGTGCTGCCCGATCCCGGCGTCAGCGTCGCCGAGATTCACGACAAGACGCTCGGCGATCAGCTGCTAGACGTGACCAGCACAGCCTCGAGCTGATTCCGGCCCGGGTCAGGGCGAGCGCGTCGCCGCCGGCTGAGCGTAGGGCCTCAGAGACCGCAGCATCAACACGGGACCGACCGTCACGAGCATCGCTGCGGCAAGCAGCAAGAACGGCACCGCATCGCTCGTCGCCCGGGACATGACCGCGGCCGCGGGAGCGCCGATAGCTTCTCCCAGCGCCCAAGCCACATTGAGCAGCATCGAGGCGAACACGAGCGCCGCGCCGACGTGCTCGACTGCATCTGTCATCAGCAGCATCGCCGGCGTCGCGCAGGCAGTCAACGGTCCGCCGTCGGTCACCACGGTGAACACGGCCAGCGGGAGCACCGATTGGGGCAGGGGAAGCAGCGCGAGCAGCACGGCGGTCATCCCCAGGCCCAGGCCGAGCGGCACGAGGATCCCGCGCCGATCGATCACTCGTCCGACCGCGGGCGCCACGAATGTGCTCACCAGTGAGGCGAGCACGAATGTGACTCCGATTGCCACCCCCGAGGCCCCGAATCGGGACAGACGGAGCGGAAGCAGGGTGCCGAGCGCTCCGATCGTGGCGGCCTCGAGCAGGATCAGCCAGAACCCGAGCACGAGCCGGGGGCTTCGAGCAAGCGCGCGAAGTGGCGCGCCTGCCCCAAGCCTGGCGGGAGGCGGCTCGGGATGATTCAGCGTCCACACGGTCAGCGCCAAGGCCACTCCGCCGACGAGCGTGAACACCACCCGCGTCCCTACCGCCACCGCCAAGGTGCCGAGGATCGGTCCCAGGAGCGTTCCGAAGATTGCCGAGGCCAGTACGGACCCCAGGATTTCGCCGCGGCGTCCACGCGGCGCGATCGCGATCACCCAGGCCAGACCGCCGCCCCAGATGCACCCGCAGGCAATCCCTTGTACGAAACGCAGACCGTCGAGCGCTGCGAGGCTCGAGCCGAAGCCGAAGGCAACGATCGCCGCGGTGAACAGCAGGAGGCCCACAACGGTGGTGCGGCGGACACCCGCCCGGGTTGCGATCCACCAGCCGATCAGAGACCCGGGCAGCATCCCCGCCGGATAGGCCGCCGCGAGCACCCCGATCGCGGGCTTGGATGCCCCGAACAGGTGGGCGTAGTGGGGCAGCACCGGCGTGACGGCGGAATACAGGACAGACTCGAACCCGAGCAACACGCTGATCAACAGCACGGTTCGGCGCTCAGGCCCAAAGCGGTCTCTCGCGGCCGTCAGCCGTCGCGTCAGCGTCGAGCTCATGGCTTGACCAGCGCCGCGCCGAGCCGGCGCAGCTGGCCGCGGAGGTCCGAGTTCTCGCCGCTAGCGAGCTGCTCGACCAGTAGGCCGTCCGCGGCAGCGAGCAACAGCGCCGCGTCGGACGGGGGATCGGAGGAGCCCGCCTGAGCGAGCAGCCGGCTAAGCGCATCGAGATAGGCGTCGGTCCAGCGCCGGGTCACCGCCCGCAGAGCGGGTCGGCGCGCCGCTTCCAGCAGCAGCGCGTAGGTGGCAAGCAGCGAGCCTCGGCTGGCTTGCCCGCTCTCGTCGACCGGATCGAGAATCGCGTCGACGGCTAGCGCGACCGGGTCCGCCGCGACCGTCGGAGCATCCTGGATGAACGCGCGCAGCCGCTCGATATCGCCGTCCGCCGCGCGCTCCAGAGCCGCAGTTAGCAGGTGCTCTTTTGACCCAAACCAATAGGTCGTTGAGGCAAGCGGCAGATCCGCCACCTCGGCTACGCGGCGGTGCGTGACTGCATCGGCGCCCACCTCCGCCACGATGCGGATGACGGCGTCCAGCAACGCGTCCCGTCGCGCTGTGCCACGGGGCCGCAGCCGTTTCTTGGACGAGGTCGCCACCATAGTGGTACAAATGTACCGTTTGCGTCGACGCCTCGAATTTCTCAGTCTGCCTGTGGCGGTGGTCTCGTGAGGGCCGCGCGGCTGGTCAGGTCGGGCGATCCCCCCGCCTTCGAGCTGCAGGAGATCCCCGATCCCGAGCCCGGGCCTGGGGACGTGGTCATCGCCCTTCGCGCGGCCGCGCTCAACCGGCGCGACTGGTGGATCTGGACGAAACCCGACCTCGGCCAACTCCCCGCGACTCTCGGCTCCGATGGGGCGGGGGTCGTTAGTGCGGTGGGCGCCGCCGTGACCGGGATCGCAGCCGGGGATGAAGTCGTGTTTGACCCCACCCTGGGCTGGGGCGAAAGCGAGGAACACCCGACGTCCGCGTTCGACATCCTCGGCGGTCCCACGGACGGGACCTTTGCGGAGAAGGTGGTAATGCCGGCCGAGAACGTGTACCCCAAGCCGATCCGGCTCGGCTGGGAGGAGGCGGCGGCCCTCAACCTCGGCGGCCTTACCGCGTGGCGGGCGACGGTCACGTGCGCCCGCGCGAGCCCGGGCCGGTCGCTCCTCGTGACCGGCGCCGGAAGCGGAGTCTCAACGTTCGTCGTTCAGATCGCGCACGCTCTCGGAGCGCGTGTTTTCGTTACCTCCTCGACAGAGCGCAAGCTCGGCCGGGCGCTGGGGCTCGGCGCCGAGGGCGGCGCCAGCTATCTGGAGGCGGATTGGCCCGACCAGATCTCCCAACTGGCCGGGACCGGCATCGACGCCGCGGTCGACAGTTTCGGTGGCCCTTCGTGGCAGGGCGCGCTGCGCGCGTTGAGGCCAGGAGGAACGCTAGTGTCGTTTGGGGATACCTCGGGTGCCGAGACGACGATCACAACCGCCGAGGTCTACTGGCAGTGGCGCCGGGTTCTGGGCACCACGATGGGAAGCCCGAGGGAGTACCGCGGGCTGCTGGCACACGTCGAGCACGCGTCCTGGACACCGGTGATCGATAGCGTCTACCCGCTGGAGCGGATCGACGAGGCGTCGCGGCGGCTCGATTCCAGCGAGCGGTTCGGGAAGGTCGTCCTGAGGATCGCCTGAGCTTCAGGGTTCAGCTCAGGTGGGGTGACAGACGAGTCACGCTTCGCACCGACCCTCGAACCGCCCGGCGATCACCGGCCGATGATATGCGCGCGGCCGTGACCCCGCAGGACCGTAGGATTGCCCGGTGGCAACCGACTCGTTCGCTTCCCCACTTGCGCCCGATGCGAACGCCGGCCGTGTGGCGCTTGTGACGGGAGGCGGGACAGGAATCGGGCGGGCCACCGCTCTTGCCTTGGCCTCGACCGGTGCCAATGTGGTCATCTGCGGTCGACGTGAGGCGCCGCTGATCTCGACCGCCCGCGAAATTGAGCGATGCGGTGCCAGTTGCCTGGCGGTGTCGGCGGACATCCGCGAGGCCGACCAGGTCGACCACGTCGTCGACGCCGCGCTCGAGCGCTTTGGCGCGATTGAAGTGCTGGTCAACAATGCCGGAGGTCAGTTCGAAGCGCCAGCCGACACGATCTCGGACAAGGGCTGGCGCGCCGTAGGTCGGTTGACGCTTGACGCGACATGGAGCGTCACCAGAACGGTCGCGACGCGGTCGATGATCCCGCGCCGCGGGGGGCTGATCGTTTTCCTGGGGTTCAGCCCGCTCCGCGGCATTCCAGGGTTCGCTCACGCATGTGCCGCGAGGGCGGCGGTAGGCAACCTGGCCTCTGGCCTGGCGCTCGAGTGGAGCCGGCACCGGGTCCGGTCGGTGTGCGTAGCGGCGGGCACGATCGCGACCGACGCGCTGGCGGGCTACGGCGAGGAAGCGGTTGAAAGGTGGCGGCGCAGCGTGCCGCTCGGCCGGCTCGGCTCGCCCCACGAGGTGGCCAGCTTGATCGCGTTTTTGGCGACCGCCGGCGGCGCCTACATCACGGGCACGACGATCGTCATCGACGGCGGCGGCGATGCCTGGGGACTGGCCGAGGAGCCTCCGCATGACTGAACTGATCGAGATCCACCGCGAAGGGCAGACGTGCATCGTCACGCTGCGACGTGAACACAAGCTCAACGCCATCTCCGGTGAGCTTGAGCGTGAGCTGTGTGGCGCGCTCGAGGCTCCCGAGCTGGCGGAGGCCGCGTGTGTAGTGCTCACCGGCGGGCCGCGGGTCTTCTCCGCCGGCGCCGACCTCAACGAAATGCGCGGGCTCGACCCCGCTTCGATCGTCTCGTACTACCAGGGGACAGGTGACTTTGCCGAACGCGTGGCCGACCTTCCGCAGCCGACTTTCTCCGCCATTTCCGGCTACTGCCTGGGGGGTGGGCTCGAGCTTGCTCTCGCCACCGACTTCCGCATCGCGGATGACAGCGCGATATTCGGGTTGCCCGAGGTGGGACTCGGGATCCTCCCGAGCTCCGGCGGCACTCATCGCCTTGTGCAGATGCTCGGTCCGGCGCGGGCCAAGGAGCTGATCTTGCTCCGCGACCGCGTCTCGGCGCAGGAGGCCCACCGGATCGGTCTGATCACCGAGGTGGTCCACGAAGGCGAGGCGTTGTCACGTGCGATGGCGCTCGCTGAGTTCGTCTCCGGGCACCCGCAGCTTGCCGTCCGGGTGACCAAGCGGGTGGTCGACTCGATGACCGGTGGCGGGCGGGCAGCCGGACTCGAGCTCGAGCGCCTCGCTTACGGGCTGCTGGCGCAGACCTCCGAGGCAGACGAAGCGACCGCGCGACGACTGTCGCGGTGACGGGGAGCACTCGAGCGGCCCGGAGCGCAACACAGCGCGCCAGGGGTCAGATGGCCCTGCCAAAACCGGCGGCAATGGTCCTTTTGACTAGTACAGGGCCGTGTGTATCCTGAGGTCGACCTCGAAATCGAGTTCGAGAGTCGGGGCGTCTGATGGGACCGGATCGCAGGCGCTCAAAGGTGACGGCCGCCTCCGCCCGCGGGGGCCAAGCCGCTCGACCACGACGACTGAAAGACGCCCGAGCACAACTTCCCTGGAGATATCGGATGCTGAAGATCGCGCACTGGTGCCTGGATCACCGAAAGAAGGTCGTCCTTATCTGGGTGTTGGTGGCGGTGCTGACGACCGTGCTCGCCGAAGCGGCCGGCCGCAACTACGCGACCAACTTCACGCTCCCGGGGACGGAGTCACAACAGGCGCTGAACCTGCTCAAACGCGAGTTTCCGTCCCAGGGCGGGGACATCGACACGATCGTCTTCCACGCCTCCAGTGGAACGGTCTTCGGACCGCGGGTTCGTAGCGCAATCGAGCCCCTGCTCGCTCGAGTTGCGCGGATGCCGCATGTGGCGGTGGTCGTCTCGCCCTTTAACAGTGCCCGCGGAAGGCTCCAGGTCTCGCCCGACCGGCGAACCGCGTTTGCCGCGCTCTTCTACGACAAGCCGAACAACCAGCTTTCGCAGTCCACCGGCGCGCCGCTGCTGAACGCCGTCCACGGCGTGCACGCGCCGGGCGTTCAGGTGGCGGCCGGCGGCCAGGTGATCGAGAACGCGGAGGGATTCAGCGTTGGGCCGGCGACCGCCGTGGGGGCACTCGCCGCGCTGGTGATCCTGCTCATCACCTTCGGCTCGCTGATCGCGGCGGGCATGCCGCTTCTCACCGCAGCCTTCGGGCTTGTGACGGGCGTGGCGATCATCGGTCTCCTCACGCACGTCACCGCGATGCCGAACGTGACCACGGAGCTCGCGCTGATGATCGGTCTGGGGGTGGGCATCGACTACGCCCTCTTCATCGTCACCCGATTCCGCGAGGCTCACGGGCGCCTGGGAGACGTGCGGGCCTCCGTGGTGGAGGCGATGGATACGTCCGGAAGGGCTGTCTTGCTCGCGGGCACGACCGTGGTGATAGCGCTGCTTGGCATGTTCGCGACAGGCGTCAGCTTCATGTACGGGCTCGCAATCGGATCGGTCGTGGCGGTGCTGTTTACGATGCTCGCGTCGCTGACGCTACTTCCGGCGCTGCTTTCGCGCTTCGGACCCCGGCTGGTCAAGCCCAGTCGCGCCGCGGCGCGCCGGGCGGCGGCTGGCAGGCCGCCGCGCGCGTCGTTCTGGCGGCGTTGGAGCGAGGTCGTGCGGGCGCATCCGCTCATCCTCATGGTGGCTGCGCTGGCCGTAATGGTCGCGATCGTGATCCCGGTCGGAGGCCTACGTCTCGCCAACAGCGACGCGGGCAACGACCCGGCCAACACGAGCACGCGCCAGGCGTACGATCTGACCGCAAAGGGCTTTGGCCCCGGTTTCAACGGACCACTGTCGCTCGTGGCCGAGATGCACGGGCGCAGCGGGGCAGCGGTGCTGCGGCCCCTCCGGTCCGCCGTAGCCGCGACGCCCGACGTCGCCGCGGCGACCGCGCCGCGGATCAGCCCGTCAGGCGCGGTCGCGGTCATCCAGGCCTACCCGCGTTCCGCGCCGCAGGCCGCGGCCACGTTCGACCTGGTCCACCGGCTGCGCGACCACGTGCTGCCCCCGCTTGAGCACCGCAGCGGAGTTCGGGTGCTCGTGGGCGGATTCACCGCCGGCTCCGTCGACTTCGCCAACGTGCTCTCGAGCAAGCTCCCGATCTTCATCGCGATCGTGGTCGTGCTCTCCGCGCTGCTCCTGTTCGTGATCTTCCGCTCGCTCGTGATTCCGCTGCAGGCGGCGGCGATGAACCTGCTCAGCATCGGGGGTGCGCTCGGAGCGACGGTCCTCGTTTTTCAGAAGGGGGTTCTCTCCGGCCTCTTCGGCGTGCAGGAAGCCCCCGTTGAGCCGTGGATCCCGGTGATCATCTTCGCCGTGGTGTTCGGGCTCTCCATGGACTACGAGGTCTTCCTTGTCGCACGCGTGCGCGAGCAATGGGTCAAGGGCCGGGATGCGTCCGATGCGGTCGTCGACGGGATCGCCTTCACGGGGCGGGTGATCACCGCGGCCGCGGCCATCATGATCTGCGTCTTTCTCTCCTTCGTTCTTGGCAATGAGCGCTCGCTGAAGGAGTTCGGCTTCGGGTTGGCTGTAGCTGTCTTCCTCGACGCGATCGTCATTCGCTGCGTGCTGCTGCCCGCTTTCCTTGAACTGCTGGGCCCGCTCACCTGGAAGCTCCCGCGCTGGCTCGATGCGCGCCTCCCGCACATCAATATCGAGGGCAGCGCCGGTCGCGGACCGGCACCTTCCTCGGAGGTCGGGGAGGCGGAGAAGGCCGACCGCGAGGTCACGCCAGTTCGGGGATAGGCCCGCTCGAAAGTGCGCCGCGCTCAGCGCTGGCCCGGTGCCACCAGCCCATTCTCGTACGCGTAGATCACCGCCTGAACTCGATCTCGCAGCCCCAACTTCTGGAGCACATTCGAGACATGAGACTTCACTGTGGGCTCAGAGACGACGAGCGTCGCGGCAATCTCCGCGTTGGACATACCTGCGGCAAGCAGCCGGAGCACCTCGAGCTCGCGCTCGGTCAGGTCCGCAAGCGCGCCGCTGTCACGGGGCACCGCTGCGGGAAGCCGGCGGCCCACCTGTTCAAGGAGTCGCCTGGTGACCGCGGGCGACAGCTGCGCGTCACCCGCGGCGACGGTTCGCACCGCGCGCACCAGCTCCTCGACCGGCGCGTCCTTGAGCAAAAAGCCGCTCGCTCCGGCTCGCAGCGCTTCGATGATGTAGTCGTCCAGACCGAACGTGGTCAGGATCAGGACCTTTTGGTTGGGCATCCTGCGGGTCGCCTCGATCCCGTCCGTTCCGGGCATGCGTATGTCCATCAGTACGACGTCGGGCTCGTGGCGCCGGGCCAGCTCCACCGCCTGGTCGCCGTCCTGCGCCTCTGCGACGACCTGGACCCCGCCGGTGGCCTCGAGCACCGCCTTGAACCCGGCGCGGGCAAGCGGCTGGTCGTCTGCGATGAGAACTCGAATTGGGCTCATCGGGCGTACGGGAGCGTCGCCAGGACACGGTAACCGCGGCCGTTGAGCGACCCAGCCTGGAGCCGTCCACCGAAAAGGGCCACGCGCTCGCGCATTCCAACCAGCCCGTGGCCCGACGATTGCGCGGCGGATTGACCGGCGCCGCTGCCGTTGTCGAGGATCTCAAGCTCGAGGCGGTCTCTCCCGTACCGCAAATCCACCGATGCCCGATCGCTGCCGGAGTGCTTGATCACGTTCGTGAGCGCCTCCTGGACGATGCGGTAGGCGGACAGCTCGACTCCGGCCGGCAGCGTCCGCGGCGCCCCTGTCACCGACAGCTCGACGTCGACACCGGCCGCCCGCGCGCGTTCCAGCAGGGGGCCGAGGTCGCCGAGGGCGGGCTGCGGGTCGCGCTCGTCCTGAGCTCGGGCTGCTCGCATCAGCTCAAGTGTCCGGTGCATCTCGCTCATGGCGTCGCGCCCCAGCTCGGCGATCGTCTGCCCGCTGTGGCGAGCCGACGGATCGTCCGCGGTCGCCTCGAGTGCCTGGGCCTGGATCACCATCAGGCTCACATCGTGGGCCACCACATCATGGAGCTCGCGCGCGATCCGGAGACGTTCTTCTGTGGCGGCCTGCTCGTCGAGCAGGGCGCGCTCGCGCTCCAGCCGGGCCGCGCGCTCGCGCTGCTGCTCGAAGTACGCCAGGCGAGTCGCTTGGTACAGCCCGAGTGCCAGCGCGGCACCGGCCAGGGCCGCCCCCGCGATGACACCGAACAGTGGCAGGCTGTAACCCCACACCAGTCGGTGCAGGGCGAGCCCAAGCACCGCCACGACCGCCCCCGCCACCGCGATCCGCCACGGCCGCCGCGAAGCGACCGTGTAGATCGCCACCAGCGCCGGAGGCCAGAACACGGCCGCGGTGGGGATCGCGATCCCGAAAGCCAGCGTGATCACGAGGACCAAAACCGGCCACCGCCGCCGCACCAGCAGCGCCAGCGTCGACAGGATGGTCGCGCTGGCGATTGCGGCGACCTGCGCGAAGGTGAACCCCTTCACTATCTGGTGGCTGCCGATCGCGGCGCTCGCGTGGTGGATTCCGTTACTGGCTACCGCCACCGTCGGTACGAGCACCACGAGCGCGAGCAACCCATCAAGCAGCCAGGGCGCGATCGCATCGACCCTGCGTAAAAGCTCTGGGCG
>DASYAP010000313.1:0-8160 GCA_036501265.1 Solirubrobacteraceae bacterium
AGTGACCGGCATCGAGCCCGAGGAGGTCGAGTCGATCAAGCGCTCCGCCCAGGCGCCGGTGTCGCTGGAGAAGCCCGTCGGGGACGAGGAAGAGTCCGAGTTTGGTCAGTTCATCGCCGACGAGCGGGCCGAATCTCCGTACGAGCGCGCGGCCGAAATCCTGACCAAGGAAGCGCTGCGCGAGGCGCTGGAGAACCTCAGTTACCGCGAACGTCGCGTGCTCGAGTTGCGCTACGGGCTCGGCGGCGAGCATCCCCGCACGCTCGACGAGGTTGGCCGCACATTCAACGTCACGCGCGAGCGGATTCGGCAGATCGAGAATCAGTCGCTGAAAAAGCTTCAGTCGCTCGCTGAGGCGCAGAAGCTGCGCGACGTGGCGTAGGTCTTTTAGAGAGCACGAACCGCTTTCGCCAGGACACCGCTTGGTCGCGAGTGTCCTAGGCGAAAGCCATTCGCGCTCTCTTCAGATCTCTAAGACGCTCAGATTCCGCGGCTCGCTCGCTTGTCATGGCGTTGAGGGTCGTCATCTTCGCTGCGGTGGCAAACTGAGGCCTGATGCTGGCTATCGCCACCGACTGGGCGACCGTTTCTTCGCTCGCTACCGGGGCCGGGACGCTCGTGCTCGCCATCGCTACGTTCGCCGCGGTGCTGTCGGCCAAGCGCTCGAATCGTGTTGCCCAGGAGACGCTTCAGGAGCAGCGACGCTCGGCTCAGGCGGCTGAGGCCGCCCTTCAGGAGCAGCGGCGGCCGATTTTCTCCCAGTCGCGCTTTGACGATCCGGTCCAGAAGATCAACTTTGTGGAGGGACATTGGGTCAAAGCGGCGGGCGGACGAGCGGTCGCTGAGCACGTCGACGGCATCGTCTATCTGGCGATCAGCCTGCGCAACGTGGGCATCGGCATTGGGGTGTGTCAGAGGTGGGTTGTCAGGCGCGGCCGAGGCGCGTCGAGCGACATGCCGACCCATTTACCCGAGGAAGAGTTCCGAAGCCAGTCTCGCGACCTCTACATGCCCCCGGGCGACGTCGGGATGTGGCAAGGCGCGTTGCGTAACCCGCACGACCCCGTCCGCGCGCAGATCGCCGAGGCTATCGATGCGGGTGAGCCGATCACCGTCGAACTCCTCTACTCGGACCTCGTGGGAGGTCAGCGAACAATCACCCGCTTTGTCCTTACCGCTCTCGACGATTCATGGATCGCGACCATGGTCCGGCACTGGTACCTCGATTGGGCGGGTCCCAGGCCGGAACGTGAGCTCACCGAGGCCCAAGAGGCGGTGATGCGCGATCAGGAAGAGGCGGAAAGGGAGAGGGCTGCGGCGGCGGCCGGCGCTGACGGCACCGACCGTCCGGACGGCTCCGTTGACCGGGACGGCGCCGCCGTGGCGAGCGACGACGATCAGGCGCAGGAGCTACACGCGCCCCGGCGCGTCGAATAGACCGCCAAGATTCATCCCATCGATGGCTCAACGATGCACACGGGCAACGATTCCCCAGCGTGAGCGGAATGCCTTACGATGGGCGTGCTTGGCAGATCTTGATTTCTCGGGGCCATAGTCCACTGCTGATGACCCTGGGCGTCCTTTAGGTGAGTACGGAAGGAACCGTCGAACGTGAGGTGAAGCTGGGTGTTTGGCCTGGCTTCGCGCTTCCTGACTTGCGAGGAACCTTCGACGGAGCGGTCGCCGGCACGCCGCAGGAGCGGCGGCTCGAGGCGGTCTATTTCGATACCCCGGGCCTGCGTCTGCTGCGCCGGGGCGTGACGCTTCGCTTCAGGCGCGGGGAGGAGCCGCAGGAACTCTGGACGGTAAAGCTCCCTGTGCAAGCACCGGCTGTCGGTCTGTCGCGCCGCGAGATCTCGGTGCCGTCCGGATCCTCGAGCATCCCGCTACAACTCGAGGACCTTGTGCGGGGCTGGGCGCTTGGCGATGCGCTCGTGCCCGTCGCTCGGCTGAGGACGGTGCGCAACCGTACGATCTTGCGTGGTCACAACCGCGCGCCGCTGGCGGAAATCGATGACGACGAGGTCTCGATCCTTCAGGGGTCACGAGTCGCGGCTCGGTTTCGCGAGCTCGAGGTCGAACTCACCGACGGCGCACCGCCCAAGCTGCTGGACCGTGTGGCGAGCCAGCTTCGCGCGGCCGGGGCTCAGCCCGTTGACCAGATCCCCAAGGTTGTGCGGGCGCTCGGGCCTTCGGCGCTTGCTCCCTGGGACCTCGCGGCGCCGAAGCTCGGCACGCGCCCAACCGCGGCGGAGCTCATTACGAGCGGGCTGATCGCCTCCGCCGCACGGCTTGTCGATCACATCGCGATCGTGGTCCTTGACGAGGATGTCGAGGGCGTCCATCAGGCACGGGTGGGAATCAGGAGGCTCAGATCGGATCTGTGGACCGCGCAGTCGCTCCTCGACCACGATGTCGTTCGTTCGCTTCGGCGCGAGCTTCGCTGGTTGATGGGCCACTTCGGAGAGGTGCGTGACCTCGACGTCCTGCTTGAGCGGCTCCCGAAGGATCTCGGGCTTCTGGATCAGTACGCCCGCGGTGGTGCTGAGGATGTCCTGGCCGAGGCGGAGAAGGACCGTGCGGCGGCATACGAGGCGCTGCGAGGCGCTTTACGCACACAACGCTGCGGTGAACTGCTGGGCGAGACTGCGCGCATCGCCACCGCCCCGCCGTTCAAAGGGCGTGCCGCGCAGAATCCGGCGGCGGAGGTGGTCCCCAAACTCGTCAAAAAGCCGCTGCAGGATCTGCGCCGAGACGCGAAGAAGCTGGGACCCACACCCGACGACGAATCCCTTCACCGGCTGCGCATCGACGCCAAGCGCGTTCGTTATGCGGCCGAGCTCGCGGCACCCGTCGTCGGCAAGAAGGCCCGACAGGCCGCACGGGCCCTCGCTCAGGTGCAGGATGTGCTCGGCGACCACCACGATGCCATCGCCGCCGCCTTGCGCCTAAGGGCGCTTGGCCCTCGGACCGGTCCCGCGGGTGCGTGGGCTGCTGGCCTTCTCGCCGGTTTGGCGCTTGCCCGCGCGGCGGAGGATCGCGACCGCTTTCAGTCCGTTTGGGAGCACGCCGCCGCACCCGAGCACTGGCGCTGGGCCGAATAAACGTTCACGCCGCTAGCGGGGCGCGCTCGGCGGACCTGCGTGCGACCTCTGCTCGGCCGCGGGTGAGCCGGACGACCCAGGGAGACCACTGCGCCGCGGGGCCACGGCGAGCGAGGGCGGCCAGCCGCGACCCGCCCGCTCCGACATCGATCAGCCAGCGCGGGCCGGCCAGCAAGCGCGGTCGCGGCTGTGGGGCGTGTCCACAGATCTGTCCCCACGGAGTGCGTCCGCCGGGCGGCCACTCGGAATCACCGCGCCAGAACAGCCCGCCATACGGGGCAACCCCGCCCTTCGCGGGGCCGACCCAGTCGAACAGCGGGTCGCAACCTGAATCGCGCGAGCGTCGGTGCCAACGGTCGTTGATCTCCGCGACGCATTCCTCGGCCCGTCGCGGCAGTCCGTGGGTGAGCTCAGGGTGGACCCCGGCGTGAGTCACCAGCCAGCCGCTGAGCGCGGCCGCAGCATGGGGCCAGCCCCGGCTTGCGAGTGCGGAGAGCGCTGCACCGTGTTCTGTGCTGGGCTCGGAAAGCATCTCCACCTCGTGGTTGCCGGCCAGCACCAGATCGAGCGATTCGACAGCGAGCCTCGCCACCTCCAGGTTGGCCTCGCGGGAAGCGCGGCGATCGAGCAAGTCGCCGACCTGCACGATCCAGAAACCGCGGCGGCGGTGCTCGTGCGAATCCAGCGCACCGAGTGCGCGTAGCAGCCCCCGCAGCAAATCGACTCGCCCGTGCACATCACCCACAACGACCTCGATGATTGCTGTCCAAGATGACCGGGGAGGCCATTTCCCGTGTGAAAATGCTGTGTCCGAGGGCAGGCCATCGTGATAGCAAGGCGAGCGGACGCGACCCGTCGCGTATCGCGAGGCTGTTCCGTCAATGCCCTTGCCCGTTCGATAAAGTCGCAAAATGGGATCGAGTTGGATTCCAAGCTTCGTGCGTCGTCTCCCGGTTGTGCAGAGAGCCCTCGCGTACGCGGAGAAGATGCATGCCGGTCAGAGCCGGCCCGACGGATCGCCTTTCATCCTTCATCCGCTCGAAGTCGCTTCGCTGCTCCATGGTGCCGGCGCACCGGATCATCTGGTGGCCGCGGGAGTCCTGCACGACGTGATCGAGAAGACCGATGTGACGTCCTCGGATCTTCGCGCGCAATTTGGGCCCGCGATCACGACACTGGTCGTATCGGTCAGCGACGACGATCGCATCGCTGGCTATGTGAAGCGCAAAGCCGCGTTACGCCAGCAGGTGGCTGGTGCCGGCGACGAGGCGCTGAGCCTGTTTGCCGCTGACAAGCTCTCCAAGCTGCGCGAGCTGCGCCGCGAGACGTCGGCGCAGAGCGATGGCGGGCCTGCCCCCGGGCGATCACGAGCGCCACGGGCGCGCCGCCTCAGGCACTACCAGCGGTCGCTGGCGCTACTCGAAGAGCGGCTGCCGCAGTCTCCGCTGGTAGCTCAGCTGCGCGATGAGCTCCAGAGCTTTCTCCGCGAGCGCGCCCTGCTCGCCCCAACGGGCTGAGAAGTCTCACGGTTAGCAAGCCGGTCTGGGCGCCACGCTAGCTTTCGCTCGTGGCACTGGACGAGACCGGCGCACCTCAGCTCGAGCCTGTGCGGTCGCCGCAGGAGGCGGTCGCGGAGATCCGCATCCGGGCGCCCGCCGAGCGCAACCGGCGCTTGGCGCAGTTGATCGAGCGCGTGAACGGCGATCCGCAGGTCAAAGCCTGGTGGCACGCCTCCGCCGTCAACGCGACGCGGCGCCTTGGGATGTCAGATCACTCGTGGGTGCACGTGCAGATCGTGGTGAACATCGCGCTGCGGTTGGCCCGACTGCTCTTTCGCGCGGGCGTGACGCCGAGCCTGGTGTCGGACCACGGACTCGAGACGCGCGATGCGGAGGTCGTCATCGCGGCCGCGTCCTTTTTCCACTGTGTCGGGATGGCCGTTCATCGCCTTGACCACGAGGCATACAGCCTGTTCATGACCGCCGACAAGCTGGGGGATCTACTCGATGGCATCTATGCGGAGCCGGAACGGTCGATCCTGGTGACCGAGGCGATGCACGCGGTCATCTCACACCGCCGCGGGGGCGCCCCGTTCACGATCGAAGGCGGGATCGTACGCGTGGCGGACGCGCTCGATATGGCCCGTGGCCGTTCGCGAGTCCCATTCGAAGCCGGTCACCGCAATATTCACTCCCTCTCCGCCTACGCCATTGAGGAGGTGACGATCGGCCGCGGCGAGCAGCGCCCAGTCAAGGTCGAGATTGCGATGTCAAACAGCGCGGGGATCTTCCAAGTGGACGAGTTACTGGCTACGAAGCTGAGAGGCTCAGGGATAGAGCAGTACGTGGAGGTGATCGCGAGCGTCGAGGCCGAGCACGAGGAACGCCTGATCACTGTGTTCCGGATCTGACCCACCCGCCGGTCAACGCCGTCAACGATGGGTGTGACACCGTAGCCAACGGCTTTGCATGCTGGCGACCCAGGCACCGGGTTACAACTCTTTTACACGAGACTTTCATCTCGGTGACGGAAATTTGCGACCCACCGATGAACCTAACTGTTGATGTAGAGCGCACTCCAACCTGTGGAGAGGAAGTCGGTGACCGTTATCGAGTTCGTGCTGAAGCTGCTGTGGGGACTGTCTGCGGATGAGCAGCAACCGCCCCAAGTGATTCTCGATCCCGGTACTCGTCCGCGCTGAGCATAAGCCCCTCAGCGTCAAGACGAGCGGGTTCACCGATTCGTCACAGCTCTGGGCTCGCGCGCGAAGGATGGTGGCGTTGAAACTTGTCGAGATCCATTTTCACTTGCTTCCCGAAGTGGATGATGGCCCGCGGACGCTTGAGGAAGCCGTCTGGCTGGCCCGGACTGCCGCCAACGAAGGTACTCGCACCATCGTCGCCACGCCCCATGTGAACTCAACGTTTGGGCTCGACGTGAACACGCTTTTTGAGCGCGTGCGGCAGGTCGCCGACCGGCTGAGACGCGAGCGCGTTCCGGTAAAGGTGCTCGCGGGCGGCGAACTTGCCCACGACGTGGCCGACCGTCTCTCTCAGCGTCAACTGGAGTCCATCGCGCAAGGGCCTCCGGAACATCGCTGGTTACTGCTCGAGGCGCCCTTCAGCGGCCTCGATGAAACATTTGCTGCCGTCGCGGTCGAACTTCGTCAGCGCGGCTTTGGGATTGTGGTGGCACACCCTGAACGCTCCTTGGCGAACGTTCAGGCCGGGTGGCGCGCGATCGAGCACGAGCTTGCGGTGGGGAGTGCGATGCAGGTAAATGCGTGGTCGGTGGCCGGCCTACACGGCGAGCGCGCTCGGACCGAGGCGCTGCGCATACTGCGCGTGGCTCGACGTGTGGTTGTCTCCTCCGATGCACACGGGCCACACCGCGTGCCCTCGCTGCGGCTGGCCGTCGATGTACTGACGAGGCTTGGCCACAAGAACCCTCAGTGCTTGACGTCAACGAGCCCCGAGGCGTTACTCACAAACGGACTGCCCGGAGCGCCCGTTGACCTGGCCGCGTAACGTCATCCTGCGTCACAAGTAGCCGTCAGGCGGCCTGGCGCATTCCGGGATCCGGGCTGAGGGTCGTCCTGGGGGGAGCGGCGGCGCGGTCGCTTAGAAGCTTTCCGGCGGCAGCGGCCGCGCGGTCGCTGTGAGCCCGCGCGTATCCGGCCGCCAGCTCTGCCAGCGAGCGTTCCAGGTTCGCTCACGGACCGCAAGCAGCGCACCACGGGTCAGCCGCTGAAGGAGGGCCTTTCGGCAGGCGATGCCTCTGATCGCTGTCGCCAGCTCGTCCGGGTGGGGTGAGACGAGGCAACCCGTTCGCCCATCCTCGATCAGCTCGGTCGGGCCACCCGCCCGCACCGCGAGCACCGGCAGGCCGCTCGCCTGGGCCTCGAGAATGACCTGTCCGAACGTATCGGTCGTGCTCGGGAACACGAACAGCTCGGCGCTGGCGTAGGTATTGGCCAGCTCGTCGCCCTCGAGCCAGCCGAGGAAGGTGGCATCGGCGCCCAGTCGCTTGCGCAAGAGTGCTTCCTCCGGCCCCCTCCCGGCGAGCACGAGGTGCAAACGGCGGTCGCGCTGACGCGCCTCTAGGTACGCCTCGGCGAGCAGGTCCACACCCTTCTCGCGGCTCATCCGTCCTACGTAGAGGATGTTGAAGCGGCCAGGCAAGCGAGTCGTACCGCGCCGCGAAGGATTGAAGCGCGTGGTATCCACGCACCGCTGCCAGCGGAATAGTCGTTCCGTGGGGATACCGAGCCGCTCAAGCGACGCGTCCCCAGATTTGCTGGGGGAAAGCACGACCGCGCAGCTGGCGTAGAACTTCGCCACGATCGCGCCGACCGTGGCCTCGAGAGTGGGGTTGCCGGTGCGCGTCCGCACGTACGCCTGTAGCTCGGTGTGATAGCTGCCCAGCAGCGGCAGGGCCATGACCCTCGCCATCAGCGCGGCCGCGATTCCCGCCGGCCCGGGGGCGCAGACGTGCACCAGATCGTAATGCCGCTCGGTCAGGGCTTCTGCCACCGCGGAGAGGCTCGGCACCCCGAGTCTCAGCCCGGGGTAATGCGGAAGCTCGACCTCGGTCACGGCAGTCAGCCGGCGGTCGACGTTGGCGTCGGTCCCAATCAGGTCGATCTCGTGTCCTCTGAGCCCACGCTCGCCCAGTTGCGCGAGGGTCTGGCCGACGCCGTGGACGTGCGCGAGTCCGTCGGCGACCACAGCCACGCGCGGTAGCGGATTCAGGAAGCGCAACGGCGGGCTGGACCTCGAGTCTGGCAAGCGCTGACGCGCTGAAGTGACAGTGAAGGTCCGCCGTCGTGGCGGAAGAGGTTGCCGTCTGAACGTCACCGCGCTCGCGCGGGTTGGCGGGTATGGCTTTGGAATCGTGCATGCCACCAGATTGGGGTGCACGAGCGCCAATGCCGTCATCAGGACGTCAAACTTCAGTAAAGATGGAGTAAACCGGCCGCTTGCGCCGGGAAGGGTGACGTGTGCCAGTCCGGGTAAACCAGCGTGTGAGCTCCACGGTTATCATCGCGATCCTGCCA
>DASYAP010000314.1:0-4022 GCA_036501265.1 Solirubrobacteraceae bacterium
GGAGCGCGAGCAGTCGGTGCTCTCGCTGATCGCGTCGGGGGCGACCAACCCAGAGATCGCCCGCGAACTTCACCTCTCCCCCTACACGGTGAAGGAGTACGCGAGCTCCCTTTACAAGAAGCTAGGAGTTCGCAACCGGACTGAGGCTGTCCAGCGGGCACAGCGGCTGGGGCTGCTGGCCTAATTAGAGCTTTCCTCGGAAGGCTTAATGCGGGTTTGAATCTGGCTGACCAAGATGGTGCCGTGGAGACGCACGACCATGCCCGGACGCAACCGAAGCCGTCGCTGCGGCTGAGGCCCGGTGTATGGCGCGCTCTGGTGGGCGGAGGGCCGGAGGGAAACGAGGAGCTGACCACGATCGCGGGAGCGATCCTGATCGTGCTGCTGGCCGTTCTCGGCATCACGATCATCCGGATCGGCCAGCTTCTGTGGCTGCACCTCTTCCTAGGTCTGCTGCTGCTCGGCCCGATCGTCGTCAAGATGGTCAGTACGGCTTACCGCTTCGTTCGGTACTACACCCACGACGCCGTCTACCGAACGAAGGGCCCGCCCGAGCCAATCCAGCGCGCGATCGCGCCCATCGTTGTTGCCTCGACGATCATGGTCTTCGTCACCGGCATCGTGCTGCTGGGCGTGGGTGTGAGCGGGAGAGGCATGCTCGTAGAGATCCACAAGGTGAGCTTCATCGTCTGGGTCGCGTTCACGGCCCTGCACGTGCTTCTCCACCTGCCTGCGCTCGCGCGCTGGGTCCGAATACCAGGACGGCGCCCCGAGGGGGTCGGTACGCCTCCCGGCGCCACCGGCCGCTGGCTCATGCTGGGAGGCGGACTGGCCGTGGGGCTGATCATCGCTGTCGCGCTGATTCCCGGTTTCAGCTCCTGGACTGCGCATGCCGCGCTGCTGCATCACCACCACTGATCGCGCGCGGGGGCTCGGCCGGCGTGCGCTCGCGAGGCCGGCGTGCTCCCGCTAGACCGCGTGCGCCCGGAACTTTGCTGATTCAGTTTCGAGGGGTTGAACGGAATCAGCATCGTTCGCGGCCGCGAGCGGGAACCGCACCTCGACATCGAGGCCGCCCGCGGCACGCGGTCGGACTGCCAGCTTCGCCTCGTGAGCGTCTGCGATCGCCGCGACGATCGAAAGCCCAAGGCCGACGCCGTCCCGGTATCCGACTCGATCGGCCCCGAGTCGCTGGAAGGGCTGCAGCAGTCTCTCGACTTCGGTGACCGGGATCTCAGTGCCGGTATTGAAGATGCGCAGCTCCGCGTTGCCGTCGGCGGCATCAACCGACAGACCCACGGTTCCGTGGGGGACGTTGTGGCGAATCGCGTTTTCAACGAGGTTGGAGACGAGTCGCTCCACCAAGCGCCGGTCGCCCAGGATCGGAGCGCGCCCAAGCGACACCTCCAGAATGAGGCCTTGCACGGCAAGCTCCGTCTCGTGCGCGTCGACGACGTCGCGGGCGACCTCAGCCAGGTCCACCAGCTGACGGCGATCGATCCCGCGCTGGCCGTGGGCAAGCGCGAGCAGCGCGTCGATCAGCTGCTCCTGCTGCTCACCCTCCTCCAGGACCTGCTCGCAGGTCGCGCGAAACGTCTCCACGGTCGCTCTGGGATCGCTCATAACCATCTCGAGCAGGGCACGGGCGGTGGTGAGCGGGGTCCGCAGCTCGTGCGAGGCGTTGGCTACGAACCGCCGTTGGGCGTCGAACGCCGCCTGCAGACGCGCCAGCAGTCCGTCGATTGTGTCGGCCAGTTGGCGCAGCTCGTCGCGGGGACCGGACATTGCCAGGCGCTCGTGCAGGTTGGCCTCCGAAATCTGCTGGGCGGTCGCTGTCATCGTGCGCAGCGGGCGCAGCGCACGTCCCGCCACCACCCAGCCCAACAGCGCGGAGATGATCGCCATGATCCCCAGAGCGATGCCGGACTCCTCGATCAGCTGGTGGAGGTCCGAGATGCGTTGGTTGGAGCCGACGCTGACGACGACGGCGCGGCCGGAGAGTGAATGCAGCAGCCTCTGGCGAACCCTCGCGAGAGATTTTGGGGCAGGGGACTGCGCGCTGCGGAAAGCATATGGGCCAGGGAACTTCGCCTCTCCGTTGCCGCGCGAGCGATTGAACTGCTGGACTCCACCGGCGCCACCGGGAGGCGGCCCCAGCGACGCGCTACGCGGCGCTCTGAGGAGAACGTTCGGCCGCGGTGGCTGCACGGTCGCGTGGGCGACCAGGGTGTAGGTGATGGCGAGCAGCGCGGCGCCGCAGACCAAAAACAGTCCGCCGTACAGGAGCGTCAATCGCCAGCGAACGGTGGTCTTGGGATGGCGCAACCGGGACCCCAGCGCGCGCGACATGGCGCGGAGCTTCATGACGACGCCTCCCCGATGCGATACCCCACGGGGGTGACGGTTTCGATGACAGGCGGATCGCCCAGCTTGGCGCGCAACCGGCTCACCGTCATCCGGACCACGTTAGTAAACGGATCGACGGCGTCATCCCATGCGCGCTCGAGTAGCTCCTCGGTCGAGACGACCGCACCCTGAGCGCCGAGGAGGATCTCGAGAACGGCGAACTCCTTGGGTGCGAGCTCGAGACGGTTCCCCGCCCTCGTCGCCGAACGGTGAGCAGGGTCGAGCGCCAGGTCGCCGCTCACAAGCTTCGGCGGAATGGCGCGGCGCGAGCGACGCGCCAGCGCGCGAACGCGGGCGACCAGCTCAGCGACGTGGAAAGGCTTGGAGAGGTAGTCGTCGGCGCCCATACCCAGCCCGTCTACTCGATCTTCCACCCGCCCGGCCGCGGTGAGCATGAGGACCGCGGTCTGGCCGTCGGCCGCCAGCGAGCGGCACACGTCGTCGCCGTGGACCGCGGGAAGATCCCGATCAAGGACCACCACGTCATACGCGGTCAGTGATGTCTTGTTGAGCGCCTCGCGGCCGTCGAAAACCAGATCGACTGCCATGCCCTCGCGCCGTAGCACCGCTCCGATCGTGGCCGCCAGGCGTGGATGGTCCTCGACCACCAGAACTCTCATTACTCAGATTCTCGCGCGCACGCTGGTTGTGCCTGGGTGGCGACGCCGGTGCGGGGGAACTGCCCGCGCCGGCGTCGGGTTGTGAGCATGCCTGGCTGCGCGTAACACCGGCGTAACAGCGTTATCGGCGTGTTATTCGCGACCGCGTACACAACGCAGCGACGATGATCAGATTGATATCGATCGCGTGCGTCGGCCTGGTATGCGCCGTGGCCGTCGCTGCGTGTGGCTCCTCGGATAAGCCCAAGGCACATGACGCCGCCTTCGCGCAGGCGCTCAAGTTCTCGAACTGCATGCGCGCCCACGGGGTCTCCAACTTCCCGGACCCCGGTTCAGGAGGCGGTATCCAGCTTGTGCCGGGCTCGGGGCTCAACCCGCAGTCCCCGTCGTTCCAGTCGGCCCAGAAGGCGTGCTCCAAGTACGCGCCCGGCCCCGCTACCCCGCCGAAGATGTCGGCGAGCGAGCGCCGCAAGGCGGTCAAGTTCGCAGAGTGCATGCGCGCGAACGGCGAGCCCGACTTTCCCGACCCTACGCTGGGCACGGCAACCCCGAGCGCAAATTCGCCGGTCTTGGCCCTAAACGGCATGTTCTTCCAACTGACGCCGGGGCTGAACCCCGTGTCGCAGGCCTTCAAGCAGGCGGCGTCGAGGTGCGGGATCACACCGCCGACAGGAAAGACCGGGAGTGTGGGGTAGGCCTCGCTCGCTCCCGGCGGTCGTGTTGTGGAGCGTGGCCTTGGTGCGGGCCCGCGCGAATGGGATCGACCCGCAGTCGCCGGCGTTCAAGCACGCCGCCACTACATCCGGAGCCCCTGGGCTATGGGATCGAGCCCCGTAATGAAGCGATCCGCCTTTAGCCGGCCGGATCGCTGGCGACGCGCCGTGACGACGCTTGCGGTGGCGTCATGTTGTGCGCTGGCGCTCGCGGCGTGCGGTAGTTCGAAGCCCAAGGTCAGCGCCAGCTCGGACTCCGCCCACGCGTTTGCGAAATGCATGC
>DASYAP010000315.1:0-8430 GCA_036501265.1 Solirubrobacteraceae bacterium
TGGTGGCTGCCGATCGCGGCGCTCGCGTGGTGGATTCCGTTACTGGCTACCGCCACCGTCGGTACGAGCACCACGAGCGCGAGCAACCCATCAAGCAGCCAGGGCGCGATCGCATCGACCCTGCGTAAAAGCTCTGGGCGCTCGCGCTCCCCGTTCACGGCCAAAGCGTACGTCGCGGGATCAGACTTCCACACGTCGTGCCCACCAGCCGCCGGCGACCAGGGCCGCTAACGCCCAAGCGACCGCGACGGCGATCGCAAGCGGCAGCGCGAAATGCAGTCCGGCAACGGTGTCTCCGGCCATCCGCTGGAATGTCGCCAGCGGCAGGGCCTCGCGCAGGCTTCCGAGGAAGCTGAGTTGCAGCAGCAGCTGCGAGATCAGCACGCCGAACGCGATCACGCTCGCCATGAGCGGCCCGCGCGAGCGCACGAAGGTCGCGATGCCGGTGCACACCAGCGCGCCCATGGCCCCGAACGCGAGCACCGCTCCACCGCGGCGCGCGATGTCCGACACCGACGGCGCGGGCAATGGTCCGGCTAGCGCTATCGAACAGACCGTGACGATGACAAGCGCCGCCACCAGAAGAACGGTCGTCGTGACGACCGCAGCGACCGCGCGCGAGGCGTAGAACGCGAGGCGGGAGCGCCCCGTTGCGAGCAGGTCGCGCAGCGTCCCGATTTCCGCGTCCCCTGCGCCTGCCGTGACGCCGATCATCGCTGCCAGCACGACCGCGATCATCCCCAGGAAGTCGGTCGCGTCCTGGAAGCTCTTGACTCCACCGGCGGGACGGACATGCTGCGGATTGGCACCATGCCGGGCCGCCGTCACGATGAATACGACCGCGACCGAACCGACCGCGATCAGTGCGGCCATCGCCATCAGGCCACGGCGGCGCCGCAGCTTGAGCAGGTCAGAGCGGATCAAGGCCAAGGCATCGGAGATCATTTTTCGTCCTCCAGTCGCTGGGTGATGTTCAAGAAGCGCTCTTCGAGCGAGGACTCGATCGGAGCCACCCGATCGATTGCCAGTCGGGCATCGAGCATCCGGCGCACGATCTCGGTCACCAGTTCACGGTCGGCGGTCCCATTGGCAGCCAGCGACACCACCACGCCGCCGCTCTCCACGGCCGCACCGTCGACACCGTGGAGGTTGGCGACCAGCGCCGCCGCGCGCCCGGGATCGTCTGTTCCGATGGAGATCCTGCGGTTACGCGCCGTGAGTTCATCTATGGAACCTTGTGTGACGACCCTGCCGCGGTCCACGATCGCCGCGAAGTCGCATGTGCGCTGAACCTCGTCCAGGAGGTGCGAGGAGAGGAACACCGTCCGCCCCTCGTCTACGAGCCCCCGGATGAGGCCACGCACCTCGAGCATCCCCGCGGGGTCAAGGCCGTTCATGGGCTCGTCGAGGAATAGAAGCTCTGGATCGGCCAGGAGACACCGCGCGATTCCCAGCCGCTGGCGCATGCCCAGCGAGTAGCTGGACACCCGGTCGCTCGCGCGGGCCCTCAGACCAACCCGCTCCAGTGCGGCCGGGATGCGCTTCGCCGCCATCCCACCTCGAGCGGCGGCGTTGACCTCTAGGTTCTCGCGCCCGCTGAGGAACCCGTAGAACCTGGGCTCCTCAACGATTGCGCCCACGCCGGCGAGTGCTTGCGCGCGCCGTGCGGGTACGGCGTGGCCGAGAACAGACATCGATCCCGACGTGGGCCACGCGAGCGCGAGCAGCAGCCTGATGATGGTTGTCTTTCCGGCGCCGTTGGGCCCGAGGAAGCCGAATGCCACGCCGCGCGGAACCTTTAGGTCGACGCCGTCGAGGGCATTGCGCTCACCGAATCGCTTCGTCAGGCCGGTTGTCTTGACGGCCAGCGCCGCGCCGTCTGTGCTTGATCTGGTCATGGATGCCAAGGTAGGCCGGCGCGAGGTTTGTGTCGTCAAGCGCAAGTAGCACTCTGCGGCCTACCTGAGGACCGTCTACAAGCGGCATCTCATGCCTGAGGATGAGTCGATCCAGATAGCGCGGGTAGAGTCCCGCTCGAGGCGGGATGGCGGAGAATCGTCGGATGTCAGCTGGAGCGGGGCCGTGAGCGTGTTCGTCACCGGAGCGACCGGATTCATCGGTCGCCGTCTGCTCGACCGGCTGGTTGCGCGTGGCGAGGAGGTGTATGCGCTGGCCCGCTCGCAGTCGGTGGACAAGCTCCAGAGACCGGCGCGACGACTCGACGCCGCCCACCGCGTGGAGCCCGTCGTGGGAGATCTCAGCGCTCCGATGCTGGGGATCGAGCCCCAGTGGATTCGGGAGCACGCCGGCCACATCGAGCACGTCTTCCACCTCGCGGCGGTCTACGACATGGAGGCGTCAGACGAGGCCAACGAGATCGCCAACGTCGGCGGGACGCGGGAGACGGTTGCCGTCGCCAACGCTCTGAACGCCGGCTGTCTGCACCACGTCTCCTCGGTGGCGGTGGCGGGAAGCTACGTGGGCACCTTCACCGAGGAGATGTTCGACGTGGGGCAGCCGCTACCGCACCCATATCACCGGACGAAGTTCGAATCGGAGCGGATCGCCCGAGAAGAGTCTCTAACTCCCTGGCGGGTGTACCGGCCGGCGATCGTCGTGGGCGACTCTCGCACGGGGGAGATGGACAAGGTCGACGGGCCCTACTACTTCTTCCCGCTCTTGGACGTCGCCTCCAAACTGCCCTCCGCGCTGCGGTTCCTGGCGCCGCGGCTCGGCGCCACCAATCTCGTCCCGGTCGACTTCGTCGCTTCGGCGATTGACTTCCTTGCCTACGAGCAGGGTCTCGATGGCCGCGCCTTTCACCTTGTCAACCCAAACCCACAGCCGACGATCGAGGTGCTCAACGTGTTCGCCCGAGTTGCGGGGGCGCCCCGCCTAAGCGGTGTCCTACCGCGCGCGATGTTCGATGTTCCGATTCAGATCGGTGTGGTCCGCGAGGTGCTGCTGCCGCAACTAGGGATTCCCGCGGCAGCGATTGATCACGCGTCCTTCACCTGCACCTTCGATTCGAAGGCCACTCGACTGGCGCTCGCGGGCTCGGGCATCGAGGTGCCGCCGCTGGAGGCCTACGCGCCGGTGCTATGGAAGTACTTCAAGGAACATATGCGGGACGGGAGCACGCTCTCGGCTTGAGCTCTGCGCGCCCGCGTGGCCGCATGGCCGCGTGGCCGCGCGCCCGCGTGGCCGCGCAAATTCAACCAAAACCTGCAGTCGCACCAGGGAGGTACGGAGGCCGCAGTGCTCGAATGACTTGAGCGAATAGATGACCGACTCCTCTCCCGTCCCGGTGCCACACGGCCGCTGAGATTGTTACGCTGGCTCGCATTCCGCGTGGGGATCTCAGGATGCTGAGCGCTGTGGAGCGAGCACCTTTCATGTCCGTCGAGAGCCTTAATAAGTAGCCGTGCCCCGGCCAGTCGAGCGCAGCCAGCGTTACGTCCCGGGCCTTGACGGGCTACGCGCGATCGCGGTCCTGTGCGTGATCGTCTACCACATCAATGCTCCTTGGGCTAAAGGGGGGATGCTCGGCGTGGGCGTCTTCTTCACGCTGTCGGGCTACCTGATCACCGACCTCCTGCTCAATCATTACCGGCGTCGGGGAAACCTGGGATTGGCGCAGTTCTGGATCAGGCGCGCTCGACGGCTGCTGCCGGCGCTGTTCCTGATGCTGGTCGTTGTCAGCATCCTGGTGGCACTGTTCGACACCTCCCAGCTCGACAGCGTGCGCCGGCAGGTCATCTCGGGAGCCTTCTACTTCGCGAACTGGTCCACGATCGCAGTACACGGCTCTTACTTCTCGCGTTTCGCGCAACCACTGCCGCTTGATCACCTGTGGTCGCTTTCGATCGAGGAGCAGTTCTATCTGGTGTGGCCATGGATCGTGTTGTTCGCCGTGCGGTTCCTTTCGGACCGCTTGGGCGTGCTGCTGATCGCCCTGATCGGGACCGCCGTCTCCGCCTTCGTGATGGCCCAGCTCTACCACCCCGGACTCCTCGACCCGACCCGTTTGTACGAAGGCACCGATACTCGCGCCTTTGAGCTGCTCATCGGTGCCGCGCTGGCTTGCGTGAGGCCGACCGCCTTCCCCCGCTTCCGCTCCCGGATCTCCGTGCGTCGGTTGCTAGCACTCGACCTGGCGGGCGTGGCAGGTCTCATCACGATCTTCATCCTGGTCTGGCAGACCACGCCGTTTACGGCTTTCCTATACCCCTACGGGCTCCTTCTCCTGTCGGTCTCGACCGTCGCGGTTATTGGCGCCGTTGTGCACTCGGCAAGTGCACTTGGGGCGCTACTGGGGTCCAGGCCGCTGCGCTGGATCGGCGTACGGTCGTACGGCATTTACCTGTGGCAATGGCCGATAGTCGTACTGTGGGGACAGCCGGCCACGGGGGTGCACTGGGGCAGGGCGCTTTTGCAGATAGCGGTCACGTTCGTCGTGGCGAGCCTCTCATGGACCTATCTGGAGGCGCCCATTCGTCGCGGGGCGCTTGGACGGCTTTGGCGGCGGGCGCATCTGGGCGCCACCCGCCTCGGCGCCCGCCGCACTGCGTATGCGCTCGGCGGCAGCGCTTTCGCGGCTTTGCTGATCACGGCCGTCGCACTGGGCGGAGTCCTGCCTCAGGTCGCAAGCGGCCGTCGCGCGGCAGCCGAGATATCGAAGCTTCCTCCGCGACTTAAGAACGCCCGAGCGGTTGCCGATCCGTCCGCCAAGGGGAGCTCGTCGGGGAAATCGGATCCATCGCTCGCCCACAACCGACCAGCCAAGCCGGCGACACGAACGTCCTGCCGCTCGGTCGTCTACATCGGCGACTCCACCTCCGAGGGCCAGGTCTCGAGCAGCTACATCCCCGATCCGCGAAAGCAACTCGCTGGACAGCTGCGCCGGGTGGGCGTCAAGACGACGGTTCCGGAGATCTCAGGCGCGCGCTCAATCGTCGAGGTCTTCGAGGGCAATCCGAACGCGGCCACCGTAGCTCGCGAACACATCTCTCAGGGCTATCACGGCTGCTGGGTACTCGCGATGGGCACCAATGACTCCGCGGATGTGGAGGCCGGCTCGCACGCCACCCGGATGCAACGGATCCAGCGCATGATGAAGATCATCGGCAACCAGCCCGTGCTCTGGATCGACGCGATCAGCCTGCTCAGCTCTGGGCCCTACCAAGAGTCCGGAATGCAGGAGTGGAACAACGACCTCCTGACCGCATGCCGTCGCTACCCCACGATGCGCATCTTCGACTGGGCGATCCACGCCAGACGCAAATGGTTCATCCCCGACGGCATCCACTATTACTCGCCCGGCGACGTAGCCCGTAACTACTGGATCGCCCACGGCTTGGTCGAGGCCTTCCCGCAGGGCCAGCCGCCCAGCTCCGACTGCCTGGTCCGCTAGCAGCGTCTATCTGAACCGGCACCACGCGGCCTTGCTCGATTCGTAGCTTTTGCTTACGGCCGTCTTACGCCGGGCGGATTCGATGGCTTGCGTAATCCACGGACCACGCGCTCAGGCGGGTCCACTGACAGTAAGGAGGCCTCAAGGTGTTCAGACGCACCACCTTGGCGGCGGCGGCGGCAGTGCTGGCGTTGCTGACAAGCGGTGGAGTGGCGCTGGCCGCCGGCGGCAGTTCGTCGTCGGGCAGCTCCGGGGCCGCGGCCACGTCGAGCACTCACTCGAGTGCCGGCACCACCGCGGCTCGCTCGAGCTCCACTTCGAGCCACAGCGCGAAGGTATGGAGCTCGAGTTCCCGGCGGTCCGGAACCGCCGATAACTGTCCGCACCACCACTAGCGACCTCGGTCCTAGCGGGCGGACAGCTGCTCCCCTGACCCCGCGGCGCCCGCCCACCCGGCGGGCGCCGTACTTATTCCGTCATCTGCGACTCAGCCCGGAAGCCACTCGTCCCGGAAGCGCGTCGGCTTATCCGGAGGCACGTCCGCGTAGGCCTGCTCGGGATCGCGAGTCTCCTGTTTGACGCCGGCCTGGTGTTGCTGGGCCAGCTCGGAGGCCGGATAGACGACGTCGTCGCCCAACCGCGTGCCGACCGCCAGCAGGGTGCACGGCCCGTCGCCGGCGCCGACGAAAACATGCTCGGTCCACGGTGGGCAGTGGACGAAGTCCCACGCCTTCAGCCGCTGCTCCGTTCCCTCGACCAGCAGCAGGCAGTCGCCGCAGAGCACGAGGAAGTCCTCCTGCTCGTCCTCGCCGTGATACATGCACGCGGGCTGACCGGGCTGGAGAACGCCGATGTTGAACCCCAGCTTGGAGAAGCGCTCATCTCCCTCGAAGCGGGTGTAGGCGCCGAACTGGCCGTCAAGCCAGAGCGCCTCGCGCACGTTGAGGACGAACCAGCCCGATCCCGCCGGGGCAAGCCCGCCCTCTCCGGGCTCAAGCGAAGCCTTGGGAATCACGCGCGGGATTATGCCCACCGGTATGAATCGGCGCGGAGCGGGGGGTGGGCGACCGCCGTGCGGCGGGTACGGCGACCGCGGAGCGGCGGGTGGGCCGACCAATCGGCGCTGAGCGGGCGGTGGGGGCGCTGAGCCGCGGGCGGGGCGACCACCACGGACCCAGTCCCGCTCTTATCGCCGAGGTTGGGTCCGTGGTGGTCGCATAGTGCCCATAGGGGACCCGACCTCGTTTACGTCGCCGAGGTTGGGTCCGTGGTGGGCGCTAGTGACACCCCGGCGTGACGCGCCCCCGCGCGCGAGGGGCGACCGCGACCCGCGTCGACTACGCCGGTGCGTCGGCCGAAAGTCCGACCAGCTTCGCGCTTCGCTCCCACAGCGCCCGGGCGAGATCGTCGTCCCGGGCTGCACGACTCGGCTCAACCGCCTTCTCGTCTTCGACGTATTCGCCGTCCAAGCGGCCTCCTTCCTCGGACAGCGCCAGCCATAGCAACGAGCGGGCGCCGTGATCTGGGGAGCGCAGGAACGGCGATGCGATCGTGGTCAGGACTTTCCAAATCCCGTTCTCGTTTTTGCCGAAGCCGGTGCGTACGGTGCCCGGGTGAAAGCAATTCGCGTTGAGCTCGGGCGCGCGCCTGGCCAACTCGCGCGTAAACAGGATGTTGCATAGCTTGGTGGTGCCGTAGACGCGCATGGCGGAGTAGGAACGCTCCGACTGCAGGTCGTCGAGATCCAGGCGCCCCGCGCGATGCGCGTCCGATGCGGTCGTGACGACTCGACCGCCCCCCAGGCGCTCTCGCAGGAGCTGCGTGAGTAGGAAAGGCGCGAGGTGGTTCAGTGCGAAGGTCCGCTCGAGACCCTCTTCAGTCTCTTTGCGGGAGCCGAAGAGAGCCCCCGCGTTGTTGGCCAGCACGTCGATGTGCTCGTAGTTCTCGCGCAGCTCTTCCGCGAGCCGTGTGACCTCCGCCATCAGCGTCATATCGGCGACGTGCTCGTGGACCTCTGCGGGGCCCGCTCCTCTGGCCTCCTCGGCAGCCGCGCCCACCCGGGCCTCGTCGCGGCCCACCACCGCGACCTCCGCGCCTTGACGCGCGAGCTCGATCGCGGCGGCACGGCCGATCCCGCGTGTCGCTCCGGTGAGCACTACCAGCGTCACGGCTCCGACTGTAGCGACGCCGCCTAAACGCGCTCGCGAGCGCTCCACCCGCTCCAACGAGCGACGTCTACGGCCAGCACCGGCCCTGTCGCCTGCTGCTGCGGATATCGCTGCGCCAGCAGACCCACCGCCTGCCGGGCCTCGGGCTGGTCTTCAAGAACTCGCGCCTGACCGTCGGCCCGGGCCCACCACAGCGTGCTCCAATCGTCGTCGTAGTGGTCCACGAGCAGGGCGACCGCGGGGTTCTCGCGCACGTTCGCAAGCCGCCGGAGCGCGCCCGTCCGCTTGGGCTTGGCATCCACCACGCTGTAGACGCGATCGCCCTCGACCGCGAACACGATCGGTACGAGATGGGGCCGCCCGGCGGCGTCAGCCGTAGCCAGGCGGGCGACCCTGGCGGCGCCGAACCGCTCGCGGGCTTCCTCAGGCGTCACGCCTCGCCGGTCAATTCGGCGATCGCCGACTCCCATTGGTCGAGCGCCGGCTCCACGGTGGCCCGTCCTCCGGAGGGGATCCAACGGACGAGGCGGCGGGCGCCCGCATCCTGAAGCTTCTGAAGCGCGGCCGCGTCGGCCGGCACGCCGATGACCATGAAGTCAATCGGGCGGTCCGCGCGAGCACGCAGTTCCCGCGCGCCGTCGATGATGTCGCCGCCGCGGGCGTGGTTGGGAAACCATGCGTCGCCGAACGCGAGTACGCGGTCCAGCACAGTCGGTCCGTTGCCCCCGACGAGCACCGGGGGGTGGGGGCGCTGAGCCGGTTTCGGCCACGACCAGATCCGTTCGAATTGCACGAATTCGCCCTCGTAGCTCGCCTCATCCTGTGTCCATATGGCCTTCATGGCGGCGA
>DASYAP010000316.1:0-26580 GCA_036501265.1 Solirubrobacteraceae bacterium
CGGTGTTGTGCCTGGGTGGAGCGGCGGCTGTCTACCACGCCACCGGAACCGACCTGATGGCCGCGACCTCGCTCGACGCGCTGACCTACACCGCGCCTTTTGCCGCCGCCGGACTCTTGATGTATTCGCTCGTCCCGCTGCACGCCCGCCGACCACTCTCGGTCTCCGCATTTTGCGGACACCACTTGACATAGGAGCAACTGCCAGTTAAGCGTTAGCGCCTGCGAGGACGTAGGAGATCGTGTTTGGGCTTGACCGTCTATGACCGTGAGAGAGGAGCTTGAGATGGATGCACGCATCGACGTGATCACACTTGCCGTCGAGGACCTGGAGCGGGCACTGGCGTTTTACCGCGACGGGCTCGGGCTGAGCTCGCAGGGAGTGATTGGCACGCAGTACACCGGCGATGAGCAGACACCGGCTGGGGACGTCGTGATGTTCGAGCTGAACGGCGGTCTCACACTCGCGCTCTATCCCCGCAGTGAGCTGGCAAAGGACGCGAGCATCGCACGCGGGCCCGCGCAACCAGGCGAGTTCAGTATCGGCCAGATCGTCGCGAGCAAGGCCGAGGTGGAGGCTCTGCTCGCACAGGCTCAAGCGGCTGGCGCAACCGTCACCGATCAGCCGCACGAGCGTCCGTGGGGCATCTACTCGGGCTACTTCCGCGATCCCGACGGGCACTTGTGGGAGATCATCTTCAATCAGCGCGCCGCGCAGTAACCAGACAGGCGACGGTACTCGAACGAATCGCTCGCCCGAGTTGCTCATGCAAATCCCGATTCGCGCTTCCCATCGCCTCGCGCTGCGCCGGCGAGAGTCGTGACCAGAACGACATCGTGCCGATCAGGGCGTTGAGCTCGGCGGCGGTGTGCTCCACCGGCGTCGGCGCCGCAGCGATCTGCGCCTCATCGAACAGCTGGGCTGCGTATGGGCGTCCCAGGTCGTAGCCGCCGAGCCAGGCCCAGACCTCTGAAATGTTCTTGCGACGCTCGTAGACGCCCACGAGCATGCTCTCGAGGTCTCGGTAGCGTGGCCAGCCCGTGGCGAGCTCGGGGGCGATCGCCGTCATCGCGCTCAACAGAGCCTGCTGATCGTCGGCACTGCGCGGGTCGTTCAGTCCGAAGTACTGGACGAGCGCGAGTGTCCCGTCAGGCGCGAGTATGTCCGCGACGCGCTGCCAGCCGACATCGGGATCGACCCAGTGGATCGCGGAGGCCGAGAAGACGGCGCGGAAGCGAGCGTGGGGAAGGTTCGCGTCCTCGAATCGGCTGTTGATGAGCTCCAGCTCGCCGGCGTCCGCGAGGCGTCGTCGAGCGAGCCCCGCCAGCTGGGCGCCGGGCTCAATCGCCGTGACGCGCAAGCCGCGAGCCAGGAGGCCGCGGGTTAGCTGTCCAGTTCCGCAACCGATCTCGAGCACCTCCTCACCGTGCTGCAGATCGGCAATCTCGCATGCGCGGTTGATCAGCTGCTCGGGATAGGTAGGGCGGTGACGGTCGTACTCGGCCGCCACCTGGTCGAAGACCTTGCCGTAGCTACGTTGCAGTGTTCCGTCGGGCACGCGCAAAAGGTAGGCGACGTGTCCGACGGCTAGCGCCCGAGCTGGTCCAGATCGTCCTCGACAACCGTCGACTCGACGTCCACCGGCGGGGCACCACGAGCTTGCGGAGCGAAGCGCCCGGCCATCGCCAGGAAGCCCACGAAGCGCGCGGCGTAGTGGCGCAGGAGCAGGACGCGCACCAGTCGGCGGCTAGCCGGAAGCAGCAGCAGGCAGCCGAGTACGCCGGTGAGGAAGCCCGGAACGATCAGCAGCACGCAGCCAAGCAATCCCAACGCGCCGTCGATCGCGGCTCGGCCCGGCATGCGGCGTTCGGAGACGGCCTGCGAGACGCGCTCGATCGCCGCGCGGCCCTGCACGCGCAGCAGCAGCACACCGAGCAGTGAGATCCCGAGCAGCAGTAGCGTCGCGGCCGGCCAGCCGATGGCGTGCCCGATCTCAATGAACACGAGCACCTCGACGGCGAGCACGGCGATGGGAAGGAGCAGGAGCAGCACAGCAGTGAGCCTACGCGTTGCGCTGCCGGGGCCGGCACTCCGCCCCGACCAGTGATGCCGAGCCCGGACGGAGAGTGGACTAAGTCGAGCGGGGCGCGAGGAACTCGGTAGCGAGCAGGTCGATGCCACAGTTGGACGCGTGGTCGACCAGGACCCGGCTCAGCAGACCGGTCAGCGCTGCACGATCGGCGGTCGTGAGCGGCTCGAGCATCGCCGCGACGTCGGTCCCGAATTGCATCGCGACCTCGTTTGCGAGGGCGCGGCCGTCCTTAGTGAGGGCGACCAAGACGGAGCGGCGGTCGACGGTCGAGGGGATGCGCCGCACCAGGTCGCGTCGCTCGGCGCGGTCGACCAGGCCGGAGACACTCGACTTGTCGAGCCCCAGCAGCACTGCGAGCTCGTTGATCGTTGGCCGACGGTCGCGCAGCACACCGAGCAGACGAGTCTGGATCAGCGAGAAGCCGTGTTCGCCGGCCCGGCGCTCGAGTGCGCCTTGGATCAGGAACGAGATCTGAGCGAGAGCATCGACGGTGCTCAGCGCGTCGTCCGATGTGCGGGGGCGTGGGGGAGGAGAGGTAGATTGGCTTGCCACAGCGGCAGTGTACTGGGCTAGTACGCGGCACCAACTATAGTAGTTCGTGACACGAACTAAACTAGCCCGGACGATGTTTGGGAAGCCCACATGGAGACGATGAACGCGGCGGTGGTCACGAAGTTCGGAGATCCTCCGCGCTACATGCCGTTCAGGGCTCCCGAACCCAACGGCGCCGAGGAGATCGTGGTCGACGTGCTGGCCGTCGGCCTGCACCCGCGGGTCCGAACCGGGGCGCGGGGAGCCCATTACACGAGCAGCGGCACGCTGCCGATGATTCCCGGCATCGACGGCGTCGGCCGCCGCGCCGACGGTAAGCGGATCTACTTCTTGGCCGGCGACGACGCGATCGGCACGATGGCCGAGCGCGCGCTCGTCGACGTGCGCCGCTCGGTGGAGCTGCCGGATGGTGTGGACGCGACCAGGGTTGCAGCCGCGATGAACCCGGCAATGTCGTCGTGGGTGGCGCTGCGTCGCCGCGTCCCGATCCAGGCTGGCCAGAGCGTGCTGGTCCTGGGTGCGACGGGCAACGCCGGCGCGATGGCCGTGCAGGTCGCGAGGCGACTGGGCGCCGGACGTGTGATCGGTGCCGGGCGTAATCCCGAGCGACTGGCTGGGCTGAGCTCCCTGGGTGCCGACGCCGTCGTCCAGCTCACCGACGACGCCGACGCCACCGCAACGACGCTTGCTGAAGCTGCTGCCGAGGTGGACATCGCGATCGACTACCTGTGGGGCGAGCCCGCTCAGCGCGCCATGATGGCGCTGCTTACAGCCCGCTCGGACCGCAGCCGCGCGCTGGACTGGATCCAGATCGGCGCGATTGCCGGCCCGATGCTCGAGCTGGCGTCGGTGGCGCTTCGCTCGGCCAACCTGCGACTGCAAGGCAGTGGACAAGGAGCGGTCTCGCCCGCTGTCTACGCCGCCGAGTTGCCATCACTGGCGACGGCGATCGACGCCGGCGAGATCAGCGTCAAGCCGAACGCCGCGCCACTGGAGGACGTAGAGCGAGTGTGGCTGCGCGCAGAGGTGCCGGGCGAGCGGACCGTGCTGGTGCCGTAGACCCTAAGACGACCAGCCAAATCCGGCTGATTGACGCAATCGATTGGTCCTCGAAACAGCCGACAGGATGACGCCGAGCGCAAAGCGGAGCGGATCAACCCATCGCGAGCATCTTCTGGATTGCCTGCCGGGTCACTCCGAGCTCGCGGGCAATCTCGGCCTGGGAGTGACCGTCGGCGATCAGCGCGTGCAGCAACGTGCGACGCTCTCGCGAGAGCTCGCGAGCTATGAGCGTGTGCTTGATCGCTTGGGCGCGGACTTCTTTTAGTCGCTGGAAGGTCTTCTGCGTATCCCGGGATTTGCTCGTCATACACAGCACTATGACAACCATGGGTTGTCGTGTCAACCTAAGGTTGTCGTCACGGATCGTGCCGATCGATGAGACAGTGAAACCAGCGACACGCCGCACGAGCGACGATCTCGACATGAGAGGAACGAACCCGAGATGACTCCGACTCTCGAACTGAACAATGGTGTCACCATGCCGGTCTTGGGGTCCGGCGTCTTTCGGAGACCCCCCGCCGCCATCTTGGACACGAGCCGTCGCGGCAGTCGCGATCCCAACACGATCACCTCGGAGGCGTTCGGCCACGAGGTCCCGGAGGCCTGAGAGTCCTCGCATGCCCGCGGGCGATCTCAGAGTCACGCGAGACGCCTCGGCAGGGGCGTGGATCGCATCGAGATTGCGAGGCGAGTTCGGTGCGGTGACGCTCCAAGTCCCGAGCGGCTTCGCCGCGTACGCGCGAATCTGCCACCCAGCGAGCGACGCTCACGAGAACCCGGTCAGCTGGCCTGACGTTGCGAGTGCGACGGGTCGCACGGCACATCGGCTCATGCAGTGGCACGCGATCGTCGGCTCGCCGGACCCACTCAACTTCACCGACTCGCGATGGCCCGGAGAGGCACCAGAGCGGGGAAACCTAGCTCCTGATGCACTGCAGGCTCTGTGCGGCCTGCTCGCTGCTCATACCGCGGAGGAGATGGAGTGCTTCTTCGGATTGTGGATGGGCTGGGGCTGGGTCCACGGCGGCGGGATCCGCTTCACATTTCACAGCTTCATCGACCGCGAGAATTCGACGACGACGCCCGAACCGATTCCGCCGGCTTTCTCGGCGGATGAGCTGAGCCGCCCGCTGCTGGAGCTTCCCGGCCGTGAGTATCTGTTGTTTTCTGGACCAATCTCGGCGGCAGCCCAACTCGGTGACCCGCATGGAGTGAACGGCTTCGAATCGCAGTCGCCAAACCTTTTGTGGCCATCCGACCGAGCATGGTTTCTCGCCAGCGAGATCGACTTCGACTCCACGCTGGTCGGAGGCAGCAGCGAGCTCATCGATACGATCCTCGACGCCCCGGAGCTCGACGCATGGCCAGTCGGTCCTGACGATTCGCTCGCTTACGACGCTGATCGCATCAATCGGTAGCGCCACGGTCAGCTGGCGGCGGCGGTGGCAACGGGATTCGCGTCGTCGGGATCAATCGTCGAGCAGCTCGAGCACGCGATCGACCGGGCGGGCAAGCACCGCGCGATCGCCTCGAACCACAATCGGACGCTGTATGAGCGCGGGGTTCGCCACAATCGCAGAGATCAGCGCCTGCTCGTCAAGCGCAGCCGCGTCGAGCCCGACGGCGGTCGCCTCACGTGCGCGTAGGAGCTCGTGTGCTCTCATGCCGGCCTTTGTCAGGAGGCTGCGCAGCTCGGGTTCGGTCAGCCCCGTCACGTGATACTCTATGGTGTCGAAGTCAACGCCATGCTCGGTCAGCAGCTGTGCGAGCACGCGGCATGTCGTGCATGTGTTCACGTCATACACGGTGAGCGCAGGCACGGACCGGATCCTAGCGCTGGGGCTTGGCTGCCCGCGCGTGGGCGGCCTGGCGGACCAAGTGGTCGCGCTCAGCAATGCTTGTCGCTCGGCGGGCGGCCTCGGCGTATGCCAAGGCGGCGGCGGGCAGGTCGCCGCCGAGCTCGTGCAGGTGGCCGCGGACGGCGTGCCAGCGATGCCGCTCGCCTAGTACCTCGCACAGCCGGTCGGTCTCGCGCAGCCCTGCGGCAGCGCCAAGGACGTGGCCGACCGCGACCGCGCGGCCGAGCACGGCGGCCGGGTCCTGGCGCACCGGATCGTCGGTGAGGGCGACGAGGTTGTCGTACCAGGCGAGGATCTGCGGCCAGTCGGTCTCCTCGGCGCTCGCCGCGTCGTCGTGCAGGGCGGCGATGGCAGCCTCGACCTGGTAGCGGCCGGGGCGCCGATCGTCAGTCTGTATGGCCAGCGCCGACTGCAGGACACGGACGCCCTCGGCAATCTCGCGGGCGTCCCACAGGCCGCGGTCCTGTCGGTCGAGCGTGACGATGCGACCCTCTGAGTCGAGTCGTGCCGAGCGACGGGCGTGGTTGAGGAGCATCAGCGCGAGCAGCCCGCGCGCCTCTGGTTCTTCGGTGGCGAGGGTAAGCTGGCGAGTGAGTCGGATCGCCTCGCTGGCCAGGTCGACCCGGCCAGTGTGACCGGCCGCGTAGATGAGGTAAAGCACGCGCAGCACAACGGCGAGGTCGCCCGGCTGGTCCAGGCGGCGTCCCTGCAGGGCACGCTTGGCGCGGCTGATTCGTTGCGCCATTGTCGCCTCCGGCACGTAGAAGGCGTCGGCGATCTCCCGGGTGGTGAGGCCGCCGACGGCGCGCAAGGTCAGCGCAACTTGAGAGGCGGGCGCGAGGTCGGGGTGGCAGCAGCAGAAGAGCAGGAAAAGGGTGTCGTCGCCCTCCTCGGTGGCGGCGGCCCGCGGCTCGGCATATGTCGCCTCCTCACGGCGGTTGCGGGCGGCCTCGCTGCGACGGGCGTCGACGAGCCGCCGCGTCGCGACCGTCGCCAGCCACGCGCGCTGGTCACGCGGCGGGTGCTCGGGCCACACCCGCAGCGCCTCTAGCAGCGCCTCCTGCAGCGCGTCCTCGGCGGCATCGAAGTCCTCGCCGCGCTGGACCAGGCTCGCGAGCACCCGGGGAATCAGGTCCCGCTCGACCTCACCCAGCGAGTCCTCCTCCAACTGTCGCCGCGGCTCGTCGATCACCCGGTCAGTCCTCCGAGGACGCCCCGGACATGATCTCCCGGACATCGATCCACTCGTACAGCGGCTCCCCGCCCGGGCCGGGCTCGGAGGAGATGTAGGCGGCAAGCTCGACCGCGCGCTCGTAGGACTCGACGTCGACCATGTACCAGCCCGCCACGAGATCGCTGGTCTCGGGCAGCGGGCCGTCGGTGGTGACTGGCGCGGCGTCCGGGCCGCCATAGCGCACCCAAGTCTGTGCTGGCGTGAGTGCCTGCACGCCGACGTACTCGCCGTTCTCTTCGAGCATCTTGCTGACTTGTCTGAGGAAGGCCATGTGCGCCTCGACGTCCTCAGGCGCCCACTGGTCCATCGGGGGGAAGGGGTGGTGCGGCTCCGGGCCGCCGCGGTAGTGCTTGAGGAGCAGGTACTTCGGCATGGTGGTGGCCTCCTGTGTCGTGAGCCGCGCCTGTCGTGGCCCTTTATCCGTAGAGCGGAGCCAGTCAGGGCTTCTCGACATGAAATCACTCGTCTTGCTCCGCGCGACCGTCTCGTAGGTGGGCAGCATCCGTGTTCGGCCGCAACCGGGGTCGCCGATCGTGCTCAAGGACGACCGCGAGTCCCTCGCGACTGCACGGGCCGCCATAGATCGCTTGACGACATGTCGCTTATCGAGCTATGATGGCAAAGATGGAGCTGCGCACACCGAGTTATTTTGCTCTGGCAAGCCTTATCGATGGACCACTACACGGCTATGGCATCGTTCAGCGGGCCGCCGAGATATCGGACGGCAAGGTGCGCCTTTCGACAGGCACGCTGTATGCGCTCCTCGAACGCGCGATGGCGGAGGGTCTTGTCACAGCTGGCGAGCCCTACAAGCAGGGAGGGCGCAAGCGTCGTGACTATGCGCTGACGCCGGCTGGGCGAACCGCGCTGGAGGTAGAGGCGCGCCACTTAGAACGCGCAGCGCGACTCGTCACACGACGGCTGCGCGCGACGGTCGGGGTGGTGACCGCGGGATGAGTCGAGAGGGCTTGGCGACGATTGCCCTACGCGCCCTGCCACGAGAAGTTCGCGCTTCGCAGGGAGAGGAGATGATCGGCACCTTGTTGGATTCGAGCGCGGGATCACGCGCGAGATTGGTCCGGGAAATCGCCAATCTCCTGCGTGTTGGGATGTATATGCGCGCAGCGCAGACTAGGCGCACGAGCCCACAACGACTGCTCGCCGACGGCTTTTGCCGCGGAGCGATCCTGCTGATGATCCTCGACCTCAGCACGTTGCTATCTCAGCGACTGGATGGGGTGAAGGATCCCTTGCTCTCGTGGACATCGATCGGCGTTCTCGGCGCGATTCTCGCGCTTGCGCTGGTCGGCGCCGAGAGGCTTGCCGGGACCGCTGCGCTTACGTGGGCGGCGGCAAGGTTCCCTGAGCTCGTAGCGCATAATCACACCTTCAATGGGCTCGCACCGACAGTGGTTCCACTCATCTGCTTCACCGTGCTGATCGTCAACCCTCGTCGACGGCGGCTGGATCTGAGGCGCGTGGCCTGGCTGCTGGTGCCGGCTGTGCTCGTGGCCGCATATGCACCGCGTGGCGCTAATGGGCCGATTACGGTACTCGTGAGTCTCGCAGCGATCCTGTTCGCGTTGGTCGCGCTGTTGAAGATCCCAACCGACCCAAGACTCGCTATTGCCTGCGCACTTCCCGCTACATATGTCGCTCTCATGGTCGCCGGCACACCGGCCGTCCCGGCGGTACTGCTGTGCGTCGGTGCGCCGCTCGTGATGGGCGTGGCGACCATCCGGCTTTGGCGCCTACCGGAGGGTGGAGCGATTCGCTGAATCGAGTTCCTGGGCTTGATGTCCGCGACGCGTACCTCGGCCCCACGAGGTCTTCCGCGGCCGGCCGATGTAGCGTGCTCGCACACTCATCCGGTCCATGGCACAGTACGGCCTGTCTTTGGGTTCCTGGTCGGTAGACCGACAACATCCAGGCAAGATGAGAGGAGAGTGCTTCATGCCCTACGCCGTGGATTTCAAGGATGTCTCGACCATTGGTCTGGAGTCTTCGCCGGTCGCGGCTGCGCTTGCTGGTCTGCGGGCGCACGAGGCCCGTTACTTCAAGAACAAGTACGACCATGTCTTTACAGTGGAGCCTGCGAGCGACGCCAAGACGACGGTCGACTGGGTACACCGGATCCTCGAGCAAGAACGCGACATCGTCATCTCGGCCCGCCCTCTGGAGGCCACGGCCTTTCAGGTCGAGAACATTCGGATCGCCTATGTCTTCTACGAGAGCGGTCTGTCGATTAACGTGATGTACACCGTCGACGACCCCAAGAAGCGCGCGGTCGGGTTCAAGCTCTCCGACGGAATGGAAGTTCCCGCGGAGCTCGCCTCGCGGTTCAAGTTCGCGCGACAGAAGTCAAAGCTCGCCGGAACCATTCGCGGTTCCTACTTCGCCTTTCAGAAGGATCACTAATCCCATGAGATTCCGGCCTCACATAGATGGGCGCGGCAGCAGGTTCGGCGACGGCTGAGGCGTACTTCGACCATCAACCACATAGGGTGTCACCCATGGACCCGATAACCGAGACCATGGACCCGATAACCGAGACTTGTGGGACCTGCGGATGACCGAGCTCTGGAGCGCCGTGAGGGATCTGCCGATCACGATCGAGTCGTACTCGTTCGAGGCGCTCGAGCCGAGCGGCTCGACGGGGCTCGAGGACCACTCGACGACGCAGCTGCGACTGCGGGGGCGTGGGGAGGAGGGGGTCGGCGAGCAGGTCGGCATGAAGGATGCCCAGGAGAGCCTGCGTACGAGCGACCTCCCGCTGGTCGGCGAGTGGGCGGCACTCGCCGACTTCCTCGCTGACCTCGACGCGATCGACATGTGGCCCGAGCCGCCCGAGTACGAGCTGCAGCGCAACTGGCGGCGCTGGACGTTCGAGTCGGCAGCGCTCGATCTCGCGCTGCGCCAGTCGGCGACGAGCCTGCCCGAGGTGCTCGGCCGTACGCCGCAGCCGGTGAGGTTCGTCAACTCGTTCGGGCTCGGCGATCCACCGGACATCGACAAGGTCGCCAACCTGCGGGCGATGCATCCGACGGTCGGTTTCAAGCTGGACGTCGCGCCGTCGTGGACGCAGGAGATCATGGACCGCGTCGCGGCCGTCGAGGGGGTCGCGACGATCGACTTCAAGGGCCAGTACGGCCTCGAGATCAAGGACGAGGCAGGGCTACTGGCGATGTACGAACGCACGCTGGCGACGTTCACCGACGTCGTCTTTGAGGACCCGCACAACCACCCTGTGGTGCTCGCGCTGCTCAAGCCGATCGCGGATCGCGTCTCCTACGACGCGCCGATCACGAGCGTCGAGTCGATCGGCGCGACCCCGATCGAGGTACGGATCGTCAACATCAAGCCCTGCCGCGTCGGCCGGCTGCAAGAGCTCAGCCGCCTGTACGCGCACTGCGAGGCCGCCGGCATCGAGATGTACAACGGCGGCATGGGCGAGCTCGGCGTTGGCCGCGGTCAGGCGCAGCTGCTCGCGTCGCTATTTCATCCCGGTGCGCCCAACGACATCGCGCCGTCGGACTACAACCTCGAGGATCCGCCGCCCGGGCTGCCACCGAGCCCGCTCGATCCCGCGCCGGACCGCGGCTTTCGCCGCGCTGAGCGCCGGCGATAGCGATATGGAGCGCGTGCTTGGCATCGGTGGATACTTCATGCGAGCCGCCGATCCGGTGGCCTTGAGCTCGTGGTATCGCGACTGCCTGGGCCTGGACGCCGACGAGCACGGCCTGTGGCGTCAGGAAGCCGGGCCGACGGTGTTCGCGACGTTCGAGTCCGAGACCGATTACTTCGGGTCCCGCGACCAGCGGACCATGCTCAACTTCCGGGTGCGCGACCTCGACGCGATGCTCGCGCAATTGCGCGCCAAGGGAGCGGACGTGGCTGGGGAGACGCAAGCGATGGAGGGCGTCGGTCGATTTGGTTGGGTCACCGATCCGGAGGGCAATCGGGTCGAGCTGTGGCAGCCAGTCTGACCGTGCCTTCACGCAGCAGACCTTAGGCGAGGGGGGTGTCTGCGGGTGCGGAGCGGCCTGCGGTCTGCGAGCATGGCGCAGTGACCACCGCTGAGCTGTGGCGTCGCGGCCAGGTCGGCTGGCCGCGACGCTTTCCCATTGCGCAGTTCCCTAACCCACCGCTGCTGCTCGCGTTCGCGGCGTGGGGGCTGGCGGCCGAGTCCAGTGGCACCACACATGAGGTAGGTCGCGCGGTCTTCACGTTCAGCCTCGCCGTGTGGGCGTGGGCGGAGGCGGTGAGCGGAGTCAACTGGGTCCGTCGTCTCCTCGGGGCGGGTGCGCTCATCTGGGTCGCTGCCGGTCTAGTCGGCGAGCTCAGAAGCCACTGAGCTAGGTAGCGCTGCTCATCTCAGTCGCGTCGGCGAATGAGTGATGCTCGTGTGTGACGGTCCACCGGTCGCGCGTCTTGCATAGGCCGATGGTGAGACGCAGCCGCGACTCGGGGTTGCGCTTGAAATCCGCGGGCGTCCCGCAGCGCAGCAGCGCAAACGCGAACGCGACGTCAGCTTCGGCAGTGACCTCCAGCGACTAGATCTCGAACACTGCACTGGAGGCCTGCCACGCGACGCCGAGACGATCCTTGCAGCGCGCGAGCCTGACGCCTGACGGGCGCATCAGTGGTGCGCCTGGGCTGAGGTGCACTACCGGGGTTCCACTTACGTCCGACTCATAGCACTCAGCCGACCCGCAGCTCAGCAAATCACAGCGCGAGGATCGGACGACGTCTCACTGATGCGCCACCTCGGCGCGATCCCGGACCCGTCGGCGGCACGACAAGCCTTCTGACGCCAGCGACCAGCTCACACCGATATCGGTCCGGCGCTTGTGGTCAGTCGTCGGCGCCCAGGGCGGCGGCGTACTCCTCGTCGGTGACGTGCCGGCCCCAAGTGACAGGGCTGCCGGACTCGTCGTTCTGCTGCATCGCGATGTGGACCATGAAGCGGTTCGGCGCAGCGCCGTGCCAGTGGTTCTCGCCCGGCTCGAAGAACACGCGGTCGCCGGGGCGGATCGCCTCAACCGGTCCGCCTTCGCGCTGGCAGAGGCCGACACCCTCGACGACGTAGATGGTCTGGCCGTGCGGGTGGGTGTGCCATGCGGTGCGAGCACCCGGCGTGAAGTGCACGAGCGCGGCGGCGAACGTCGAACTGCCCGCAGGCGCGGCGACCGCGTCGACATAGACGTCTCCGGTAAACCAATCGGCTGGGCCTTTGCTGGTGTCGATGCTGCTGCGGGTGATCTGCATGTCGGGTCCTATTCGTTGGTGGGAGATTTTCAAACCGATGCATTACCCGCGAGGTCTCGCCGGCGAAGCGACGGTTGCAGGACCTGCTCGCCGTAGCTGGTGTCGGCCGGGTTGAGGTTGACGCCGGGCTTGACGATCTCGTCGATACGGTCGAGGATCGCCGAGTCGAGCGCGAGATCGGCGGTGGGCAGCTGGCTGTCGAGTTGCTCCATCGTGCGCGGTCCGATGATCGCTGAGGTCACGGCGGGGTGATTGACGACGAAGGCGATCGCGAGCTCGATCAGCGAGCTGCCGGCCTCGTCGGCGACGTCCGCGAGTTGCTCGACGGCTTCGAGCTTGCGCTGGTTCTCCGGCAGCGACATGTCGAAGCGCGCGACCAGACGCTGCCGCGCCGGGGAGGTCGGGGAGCTGTCCGAGCTCCAGCTCCCCGATAGCCAGCCGCCGGCCAGGGGGGAGTAGGTGAGTATTCCCATGCCGTGCCGCCGGGTCGTGGGGAGCACGTCGAGCTCGATGCCGCGGACGAGGATCGAGTACGGCGGCTGCTCGGTGCGGAAGCGCTCGAGCCGACGCTCGCGTGCGACCCACTGCGCCTCGACGATCTCACCGGCCGAGAACGAGGACGAGCCGATGTAGCGGACCTTGCCCTGCTGGATGAGGTCGGTGAGCGCGCCGAGCGTCTCGTCGATATCGGTGTCGGGGTCGGGGCGGTGCATCTGGTAGAGGTCGATCCAATCGGTGCCCAGCCGCCGGAGCGAGCTCTCGACCTCGGCGATGATCCAGCGACGCGACACGCCACGGCGATTTGGCTGCTCGCCCATCGGCCCCCAGAACTTGGTCGCGAGCACGACGTCCTCACGCCGGCCCTTGAGGGCCTTGCCGACGATCTCCTCGGACTCGCCGGCCGAATAGACGTCGGCGGTGTCGAGGAAGTTGACCCCGGCATCCAACGCGCGGTGGATGATGCGGATCGAGTCGTCGTGGTCGGGATTGCCCCAGGCGCCGAACATCATCGTGCCGAGGCACAGCTTCGAGACGTGGACGCCGGTGCGTCCGAGTGGGCGGTATTCCATGCCGAGCTCCTATGAGTGGTAGATGAATTTCGGTTTGCGGGGCGGCGCCGAGTGAGGCGGCGAAGGCGATGATCTCGGCGATGTCGTGGGTGCGATGGACGTCTCCTCGTACATCCGCTTGGCGGCGGCCTTCGTCTCGGGGTCGGTGATGTGGTCGGTGAGCTCGGTCGCGACCGCTCCCGGCTCGAGGACGATCACGCGCACGTCGGGCTGAAGCTGCTGGCGCAGCGCCGACCCATCAGCGGACCTCGACCGCCGAGTTCGTTCACCTTCTTGACTAGCAGCTTGGCCAGCTCCTTCGTTGGGCTCTGTGTGCTCGACGCGTTGGATTATTTGCCTGGGTCAATTCGGCCCTCCTTGTCCGTCATCAGGGCTTGGGTTCGGCTCGGAGGGCTCATTGGAAGCCCAGCCAGGTCGTCTGGCTGAAGTGATCGCCCTTGCGGAACCCCAGGCCGCGCACCGGGCGCACCCGGAACACGATCACGCGCCCACCGGCATCCCGGTCGCTGAATGCCCCGTCGCGCACCACGAAGTCCCATGGACCGGTCGGGTACTTGACCGCGAACGCGGTCGCGATCGGCTCGAGCTCGGCGTCGTCGGTCACCTGCTCAGCCCGGCCCTCAAGCACGACATCAAGCGCTCCCTCGACGAGGTCGCTGCGCCCGGTCGTCAGCACGCACGATGGGTTCTCGGCCAGGTTTCTCGCCTTGCGCTCCTCAGGCCCGGTGGCAAACCAGAGGGCCCCCGCGTGCCAGACAGCGATCAGCGGCGTGACGTGCAGTCGGCCGTCGGGACGAACGGTGGATAGCCAGAAGGTGTCCGCGGCACGTAGCTGCTCAAGTCCCGCCGCCCACGGTGTCGGCGTCGCGCCCCGCTCACTGAACCCACGAATCTCCGCTATCACGTCCTCCTCCGCCATCCCATTCCTCCTTCTGCATCTCATCGATCTGAGACTCCCGAGCCTACTTGCGTACACCGTATACGTGGAGCCGCAGACGTGCTACGCTGCGCTCGTGCGTACACCGTACACATCACCGCCGTTGACCCGTGATCGGGTGCTTGACGCAGCATTTGCAGTGGCTGAGCATGGGGGGCTCGAGCAGCTGTCGATGCGGCTCCTTGCACGTGAGCTCGACGTTTCGCCGATGGCTCTGTATCGCCACGTAGCCAACAAGGATGACCTCCTGGACGGCCTCGTCGAGCGGCTGCTAGACCAGTTGCAGTTGCCCGACGACTCGCTTGCCTGGGATCAGCGCCTACGTATTTTGGCTACCGAACTTCGGGCGCTGGCCCACCGTCATCCAGGGCTGTTCGGCCTGCTGCTGCGCCGGCGTGCCGTGGGCGCGGATGCGACTCGTGTGCGTGAGGCGGCGCTTCGCGCACTGCGCGATGGCGGGCTCGACCCTGAGACGGCCGCAAGACGCGAGCGACTTCTGAGTACGGTGATCATGGGCTTTGCTCTCTCTGAGATCGCCGGTCGCTTCGCGGGCGTCGCCGACGTCGACGCGGAGTTCGAAGAGGCGCTCTCGCTGCTCGCCGGCGTGGTGACTTCACAATGAATGCGGAGCCTTCCCGGACGGCGGAGTACATGGCCCTGTTTCGTGCGCTCGAGTCGGGGCAGGCGGCTGATCGGCGGCTGTTCGAGGATCCGGATGCGGCGCGCTTTCTGCGCCCAGCGCTACGCAGCGTGGCGATCGCCGCGAGACGGCCTGCACTGCGAGCCCCGATCGTTGCGTTCATCGACCGTCGCTGGCCCGGCCCACGCCTATCCGGCGTGGTGCGGACGCGGGTGATCGATGACTTCGTGGTGAGCGCCGTCGATGGCGGCTGCGCGCAGCTTGTGCTGTTGGGCGCCGGCTATGACACGCGTGCAACCCGGCTTGCCGAGGTCTCTTCCGCGGTTGTCTTCGAGGTGGACCACCCGGCCACGCAAGCGCGCAAGCGTGCGGTGCTGGGATCGCTCCCGGGGCGTATTCGCTATGTGCCGGTCGACTTCGAGCACGACCGCCTCCTGTCTGCGCTCGCCGGCGCTGGCTTTGACCGCGACCAGCCGAGCTGCGTGCTGTGGGAGGGTGTGTTCAGCTATCTCACTCCCGAAGCGATCGACACGACACTCAACGCGCTGGTCCAACTCTGTGGGTCAGGGAGCCGCATCCTGATCACCTACGTGGACCAGCGCGCCCTCGACGCTCCGAGCTCATACCCACAAGCCTGGCTCACCGCTGTTCGCGACGTCGGCGAGCCATTTCAAACCGGCCTCGATCCCATCCAAGCGCAAGCGTTCTTCGCGCAACGCAAGCTGAGCTTGCGCCACGACGAGTCCACGACCGAAGCAGCCCTGCGCCTCGGCGTGCCAGGCGCACAGAGCATCCCGGGCTTTTACCGTCTGGCAACGCTCCAGGTTTGATGCGCGCATGCGACGTCTCATTGATCTGGGACCGGAGATCTCATCTGTTCGAAACCTCCCACGAGACACGGACGTCTCATCCATATGAGACTGGCATCGCGCTATCGCGCCACCGACCCGTCAGGGCCGAGGCACGGCACGATCGGCGACGATGAGTTTCGGGCCATGGGCCAGTCTGTCTAATCGCAGGCAGTTCGCCGTTCTACGTCACCCCAGCAGCAAGAAAATTGGATCCGACGAGAGGAGACTTATGGGCATCGTGTTTCCAGGAGAGTCAGCGGAATACCGGGCAGCCCGCGGTCGGCTGTTGGAGCAGGAGATCGAGCTGCGCCGGAGGATGGAGGCACTTGCCGTGGCGAGACGCGGGCTTCCACCCGGAGGGGTCGTACCAGAGGACTACGTCTTCGCCGGGGCGACGGCCGACGGTACGGCGACCGACGTGAGACTTTCGGAGCTGTTCGAACCCGGCAAGGATTCGCTGGCGATCTACAGCTTCATGTTCCCGCGCGACCCCGCCGACGATAGTCCGGGCCCGGCGAATGGACAGACCGCGTTCCTGCCACTCCACGAAAGTCCGTGCCCGTGCTGCACCGCGCTGCTCGATCAACTCGATGGCGCGGCTGAGCACGCCAGTCAGCATCTCAACCTCGCCGTCGTGGCGAAGGCGCCGCTGCCCCGCATCCTTGCGTTCGCTGAGGAGCGTGGGTGGCGCCGACTTAGGCTCTTGTCATCGGGCGCCAACAGCTACAACCGTGACTACCACGCCGAAACCGCAGATGGGGCACAGCGACCGATGCTGACAGTGTTCCATCGCGACGGCGAAGTGATCCGCCACTTCTGGAGCTCTGAGCTCTTCTACGCCCCGACCGAGCCAGGGCAGGACCCCCGCCACGTAGCCACGCTGGAGCCGCTCTGGAACCTCTTCGACCTAACACCGGACGGACGCCCGCGCGACTGGTATGAGCAGCTGAGCTACGCCTAACCCAACCGGCCGGATGTGGCGTCTCAAACACTGAGAGGCCACACCCGAGGCCCATGAGAGGCCCTGCGGCGTCCCGCCGATCTGAGACGGCCTAGTCCCATTAATCTGAGACGTGACCGCCCTCGAAGTAGAGCAATTCGATTCTCATCGACGCTCGGGCTGGTTCACCTGCACTACCCGCATTATTGCCCCGCTGCGGGAGGTTGAGCGCCCGCGCCGTGGGGGAGTAGTGTCCTATTCGTGCCTGGTTGACGTTGACCGCTCCCTTACGGGGCTTACCCTCGTCCACCGCCCTGCCGGTGCATTACCTGACGCTTGTAATGCACAACGACAGAGAGGATCGATGAACGTGGCCGAGATCAGGCGGATTGCAGACGGCGAGGGCGAGACGGTCGCCGCGTTGTGGGACCAGCAGAGCCGGACGGGCATCGACGGTGGCCCGTGGTTTGCCTGTAGCTGTACGAGAGGAGCTGAACAACGATGACCGCGATGAGTGACAGCCCAGAGATCGAGCTGCTGCATCGCGCCTGGGAGGCGATGATCGGGGGCGACTTCGCCGTCCTCGAGGAGTCGCTGGCCGAGGGCGCCAAGTGGCATGGAGTGGAGGACGGGCAGCTCTGTGCCGGCCGCCCAGAGATTCTCGACGTGATGACACGCAACCTGCCCGGTCGTTTGCGAGGACGCATCGAGGAGACGATCCAGACCGGCCCTCGCGTGCTCGTCGCGTTCCGCTCCGAGCAGCTATCCAACAGAGGGGACCGGCCGTTGGACGACGGGATCGCGTACATGGTCGTCACGATCAGCGACGGCAAGATCATCGAGTTGCAGGGTTCGGTACCGGCGGATTCGGCGAGCATATCCGCGGGGCCGTAGCGCTCAAAGAATGCCTGGGCGATCTGCGAGCGCCCGGCGTTGTGATTGCAGACGAACAGCACCTAGCGGATCGGCTGCTTGCCTGCCTGCTCGTCGGTGGGTACGTCGCTGGTGTCCACGGCGGCAGATCATATTACATCGACAGACATGAGTGTTATTGATATAAGTAGATTGATGCCCGTCGATTTGGAGCTCTCCCCGAAGCAGAAGCGAGCCAACGGCGCTCCCTGCTGTGAGCCCGTCGTCTATCCCGACGTACAGCGCGAGGAAGCGCTGCGCATGGCCGAGGTCGCCAAGGCTCTCGGCGACCCGATCCGCCTGCAGCTCGTGGACGTGCTGCGCAAGCACGCGGGAAAGGTCTGCGTCTGCGAGCTGGTGCCGCTATTCGACATCTCACAGTCCACGCTCTCCCACCATCTCGGCAAGCTGCGCGCCGCCGGGATCGTGGACTCCGAGCGCAAGGGCCTATGGGCCTACTACTACGTCATCCCCGACGCACTCAAGGAGCTATCCGCATGGCTGAGCTGAACACCGCTGATACGACCACCGACGCCTGTTGCGCCGCGGCACAACACGCCACATGCTGCGCACCGAGCGAGACATTCGACGGCGGCAGCGAGGCATTCGGCGCCGCGCTCTGGGCGCTCGGCGACCGCGAGCAGCTACCCAACACCGCAACGCTCGCCTCCCTCGGGTGCGGCAACCCAACCGCCGTCGCCGAACTGCACGAGGTCGGGGAATGTGAGCAGCGTCGGGCTGGGTCTATCTGTGAGACTGCAACCGTCTCGTAGCACGCAGGCGATTGGGCGCAGCGATGACTGCGAGCACTCGGCGGGTCTATGAGAGTGAGAGGTAATCCTAGTTTCTCAACGAAAGGAACTGACATGGCGGCAGAGATGCCGGTTGCGGAGCTCCACGCCGGGTTCAGCAGCCCGGGGGCGACCCCAACAGATTGGGCGGAGGGACGCCGACACATCGACGAGGCGGAAGTGTTCTGGCTCTCGACCGTGCGTCCGGATGGACGCCCACACGTCACCCCCCTGTTGGCCGTGTGGCACGACGACGCGATGTACTTTTGCACGGGTCCGGACGAGCGCAAGGCGAAGAACCTAGGGCAGAACCCACAGTGCATTCTCACCACAGGCCAGAACGGACTCGATGGTCTCGATGTCGTGGTCGAAGGACGCGCCGTCGAGGTCAGCGACACAGCGGAGCTCGGGCTTATTGCCAGCGCCTACGAGTCGAAGTACGGGGCGCGCTTCACAGCACCCGAGGGCACGTGGTTTGGTCTCAGCGACGCGATCCGCGCGGGTAAGGCCCTCCTCTATCGGGTCACGCCCGCGACCATTCTCGGCTTCGCCAAGGGCGAGCAGTTCAGCCAGACGCGATGGCGCTTTACTTGATCGTGCGACGACGGAGCGACCGCGCTTGACGAAACTTAGGGAGCCGGTCTTCACTCCAGCTTGGACCCTGTAGCGCGAGCCATCCAAAACGACCTTCTCGCGCGCTCGATCTGACCGTGCCGCATTGGCATCGCGGGCTCCGGTGCGAGAGCCCCGAGATGAGGCCTACCGCCGGCCACGCGACGCACCTCAAGGCGTCCCCGTAGTGGGGTGGCCGGGCTACTGCCCCTCGGCGTCTGAGCGCTTGAACCGCAGATTCAGGCGGTCGGCCGGGTCTTCGTCCGCCTTGGGCGGGTCGAACCGGCCTCGGGTCAGGGCGCGGATCGTGCCATCCTCGGGATACTCCACCAACTCGGGCATCACCTTGTTGGACACCATCAGGTACCGCACCGGCTCCTCGGTTCGATTAGCCAGCGTGTGGCCGCCCCGGCGGCCCCGGGGGAAGGCGACTATGTCCCCGGGCGCGAGCTCGGACTCGCCCTCAAGCGTCCGTAGCGTCGGCCGGCCGGAGATCACGATGGCCAGCTCCTCCATTCCGTGGTGGATGTGCAACGGGACGCCCTCGTAGCGCGGAGCCAACTCGTACAGCGTCCCGCCGAGCAGCTCGCCCCCCGCGGCCTCCACGACCGGCTCGGCCCGCAGGCCGGAGCGCTCCCTGCTGAACCTCTCGGCGAAGACATTCGGCCGTGTGCCGCTCACGACAGCGATCATAAGGCGCTGTGACGCGAGGTGCGAGCACTGCTTGCTCGACACGGCTTGGGCGTCCTTCACTCACCTCGCTTCGCGCGGCATGCGGGGCGCGGGATAAGCGAGTCGGTCTGTACTCGTGCCCCTGCGACGCCGTGATCGATGATATTTTGGCTGCGGATCGCGGTCTCAGCAGGTGCGGCCGTGGCTGCACCGTAACGGCCGATTGGAGTGAAGATGGCCAATCTGATCTATGCGGCGATCACCTCGCTTGACGGGTACGTCGAGGACGAGGAGGGCAGGTTTGACTGGGCGGCGCCGGATGACGAGGTGCATGCGTTCGTCAACGATCTCGAGCGGCCGATCGGCACCTACCTATACGGGCGCCGGATGTACGAGACGATGGTGTTCTGGGAGACCGTGAGTACTGAGGCCGATGAGCCGGCAGTGTTCTGGGACTATGCTGGGATCTGGCGGGCAGCTGAGAAGATCGTGTACTCCCGGGCGCTTCAGACGGTATCCAGCGCGAGGACGCGGATCGAGCGCGAGTTCGATCGAGACGCCGTCCGGCGGCTCAAGCAGCCCTCGGGGGCCGACATCACAGTCGGCGGTGCCGAGCTCGCTGGCCACGCAATCGGCGCGGGGCTGGTCGACGAGTGCCACCTGTTCTTGTGCCCGATCGTGGTGGGAGGCGGCAAGCGCGCCCTGCCAGACAATGTCCGCGCGCAACTCGAACCGCTCGATGAGCGCCGGTTCCGAAACGGCGTAGTTCACCTCCACTACCGCGTAAGCGTCTGATCGAGCCGGCAACGCGACGCCGGGCAAAGACCTGCACTATCTGGCTGGCTGCCGCAGCGACCCTCTCAGCGCGGAACTCGGGCATGCCCTACCTCAGCTGGCGGTCACAGTGGGTAGAAGCGGTGGAGAGGGCCTTCCGGTAGGGCGAGCACCGCGCTGGGCGGCCTCAACCGCTACCGCATCTCAGAGGTCGAGGCATGTATACGCGAGCACTACAACTCCTCGCCCGAGAACAGCTGAGTGACTTTAGAGGCGACACCGCAAGCGATATATCGCAAACGACCGAACTTTCGCCTCTGTTCGCCTCTATGCACATACCCTTCGCGTCTTTTCGGGGATTTTGAACCTGATCGGGGAGACAGGGTCGGCTTGGCTTTCCTATGCGGTTTTCGGCGCCTCTGCGGTCTATTTGCGGTCCCAATTCCGCGCGTAGACCATCCGGCGGTCGTAGAGCCTAAAGCCGGGCTGCGTTCCCGCATAACCGCGAGAACCCTCGGCACTTACCCGGTGACTACAACCCGAACGACTAGCCCGCCGTGATCCCGCTTGAGATCGTTTTCCAGCCCCCTTGGATTGCGGATGTTGCGTTCGGGGTCGTAGACGATCGCGACAAGGGCGTCTCCATCGGGATGGCTCCGGTAGCGCTCGATGTCCTCGATCAGTTGTTTGCCGACCTCTCGATCGCGTAGCCCTTGGCGAGTCATCTTTACCTCAACGATGATCCGCTGACGCTTGAGTACGAAGTCGAGCCTCGAGGACCCGCCGGCCTGCACCGGACTCGGATCCTCGACGCGAACATCCTCGAAGATCATGCGCAGGACGCCGGTGAGAAGGTCCTGAACGTCGTACTCATCGGAGACGACGAGCGGATCTCGATCAGCGTGGCGGTGGGTGAGCGCGTCGATCAGGCCGGGGAGGCCGCGGCCCAGACGTTCGACCAGGTCGAGGTCGGCAAGCGAAGCGTCCTGCTGAACCACCTGCTTGGCGAGCGTCAGTATCTGGCGCTGCTCGAGGAGCGAGGAATGAAAAGTAGTCTCGAAGGGATGCTCCCAATAGGGAAAGAGGGCGGCCGCCTCCGGATTGAACATGGAACTTACCCGCCCTGGAGACTCAAGGAAGCTCTTAACGCGCTTGATGATGAGTCCGCCCTCGAAGAGATCAATGAACTTCTCGTGGAACTCCTGCGGCAGGACGCCGAGTGCACGCGCATACCAGTCCTGATAGGCGGCGATAAGCGCTTCGACATCTTCCGCAGTGGCAACCAGCTCCTGGTCGCCCTGCACCGATCCCGCAGCGCTGTCGAGGTCGCGCATTTCAGCAATGAGCGTGTCGAAGATCCCTGTTGCTGGCATGCGGACCATGCTGACGAACGGCGCGGCGGCAGGTTGGCCCATGAGTGTCAAGCCGCCGGGCCCGCTGGTCCCGATAGTTTGATTGGCCGCGTGATAGGACTTCTCCGATGCCGCCGCGTCGAGATGGGACCCTCGAATCTTGGCCCGACCTGAGACAGAACTACGCCCTAGCGGTGCCGCTTTGTGGGACTGGCCTGAGCGTCAACGTTTGGCCCGCATTCGCTTGCGCATCGCTGTTCGAACACGCGCGTGCAACGGTAGGCTGACCGCCGAGGATCGGGAGCCCCCGAGAACTTTGAGCGGATCCTGAGCGCGGGCCGCGACAAAGGACCGCATCAGGCTCCCTGCGGTTTTTTTGCGGTCCCGCGTGCCTGGAACAGCCACGAACAGCAGACCGCGAGCCCCAGTCCTTCCGCGCGGCTTTTGCTCCGGATCGTGGATCTCCTGAGCCCCCTGCGTGCGGACGCCTCTCCGGCAGCGCTATCCGAGGTTTCATCCGACTACACAACCGGCCGAACCGTGATGCGCGAGCCGATCGCCTGGCGGACCTCGTCATAGATCGGCAGAGCGAGCGCGGCCGGCGTCTCGATCGTCACGAGAAGCGCGTAGGGAACCTCATCAGCGAGGTCTCCGGCGCTCGCCCGGCAGGCGACTTCGAGCGTAGCGGTCTCGTCCGGGCCGTAGGGAACGGCACGCTTGCTCATTAGCACCTCGTGCTGCAACGTTCCGCGCCCTGCCGCTTGGTTGTCGACCTCCTGGCGTTCGCCGAAGGCGGCGTCACGTCCAGCCACGTAGCTGAGATCGAGTGCCGCCATGCGGTAGCCACGGTGCCGCGGGTTGATTGGCGTCAGCCAGGCCAGGGTAAGCGTGAGGCGACGTTCCGTCGTAACCCGGGCGAGACTCGGTGGCAGCGGAAGATCGTAGCTGTGGGTCGCGTCAACGCCGAGGCGGCCGGCTTGAACCAGCACCGGGCGGTGATCATCGCCAACCAGCGCCTGCTCCGGGTGCGCGCGTCCGTGGCCGAGAAATGTCGAGATCGACGCGCGGGATGCGGACTCACCCGCCTCCCGCAGAACCCGCTCGACCGTGTTTGCGGCTGATCCCCAGCGAGCCGTGTGCGCCAACGCTGCCTTCAGCAGGACCGAGTCGAGTTCAGCGTCTGGAAAATCAACGCCATAGGCGGCGCGTAGGGCGTCGAGACGCCGCAGCAGTGCGCCGCTGTAGTGGCCCGCGAGCGCGGTAGCCCCGCTGGTTCCTGTGGTGTGGACGTACCGATCCAGCTGACCGTCTATGCCTGGCGCAGCGACGCGCAGACCCGGGGGTCTCCGCGAAACGGCGACCGACAGCGAACGCATCGCCCCAGCCGCGGAGGGTTCCACACGCATCGCCTGCCGTCCGCCCGGCAGTAGGAGATCTGGCTTGATCGCGCGATTGATGCCTGTCGCGATTGGGCTGATCACGCTCGGCAGATCCGTATCCACAAGAGGGTCAATCACGCCAGTCGACGCGATCGCACCCGATGCGTCGTCGTGTGCCGCGCCGATCGTCAGCGCATTCGTCGCCTCGCCTGGAGCGAGCAACCGTCGTGACAGCGCCTCACGGCGAATCGCGTCGACGATCTCGTCCTGGAGCTCCGCCGCGTTGGCGACGTCGACATCGCTTGGTAGCGCAATCGAGCCGGCATGGTTGCCAGCGCTGACCAGAAACAGGGTGTTGTAGTGCCAGGACAGCCAGTCGACCAGGCGTGCCAGCGGGCTGACGAAGCGGTCGAATTGCTGCGAGGGGTCACCGACCGCAAGGACAACCACGCGCACTAGTGGCGCGGCCGGCTCCTCGCCCTCAAACAGGCGTGCCACGGCGCGATGGATGAGATCGACGGGCAGACGGTCCGCGGGCAGCCTCTCAGGTGGATGGTCAAGCCACGCCGCCGGATCCGGGCGCAGGATTGACCGGACGTAGACGGGCTCAGCGAGCGCGTCGTCTCCCTTGCCGAGATCCCCGTGGATGACCAGGGAGGCCATAAGCGTTCCGTGTTGACGGTCACCGACGCGAATCGTCGAGACCCAGTCCTCGGGATCATCTATCAGCAGCCGCCCATCCAATGCCTCGTGGCGCGCGACCGGCATGCCATCGAGCAACGCCACACGCGGCTCGCCCGCCGGTGTCCCACCAAGCTGGGAGGGCGGACTGGCCTGCTCACCGTTGTCGATCACGGGAGCAACCATCTGCCCCGTTGCGTGAAACAGGCGGACGCCCTCGGTGGTAAGCCAGCTCATGTCTTTGCTGGTTGCAGCATCGAGCAGCCGCGTGGCCGGCACGCGACCGAGTACGCCGTGATAGTCGATCTGCTCAAGCACCGACTGTCCGACGAGTTCGCCCCCGACGTCGTGCAACTCGGAACCGAGTCGATCAATTACTTCAGAGCGACGTTTCTGATCGCGACGAAGCCATAGCTCGGCCTCGAAGGGCACGAGTTGCTCACCTAGCTCGGCGAGATCGCGCCGCCAGGCTTCGGCAGCTCCGGCTCGCTCAAGACGATCCTGATCGCTCCACTCGCGGACCTCCCGCAACTGCAGGAACAGGTCGCGAAAAGCCGTGAGGCCATGCGGCATCGCTTCGCCGGCCTTGAATCGCCGCCACAGGCTGAGCAACTCCTGCCACGCCCGGGTGTCGGTTGCGATCAGGAACAGCTGTCGGCGATAGCGCTTGGAGTGACCGTGCTGATCGACCGCACGGAAGTCGTCGTCGGGGTCCATCTGCGCGAGGGCTTGCTCGCCAAGAAACTCCAGCCCGGCAACTTTGAGCATCGCTTTGGCGAAGCTCGTGACCTCGCCTGCGATCTCCAGCACGAGGATCGTCTCGGGCTCCAGTGCGTCCGGTGTCGCGCGGAGCCGGAGCTGCTGCGTATTCAGCGCCGCAGTGATGCGCTGTAGCTGCGGCCCGATCCGCTGCGCCTGTCGTTCGGCGCTAGGCCCGCGAACCTTGTCGCGGCCCCTTCCTGAGGGCTTGGCTCGTATGCCCGGCGTGGCCGGGGGAAACACCAGGGGTATACGCTCCGGCACGTCAGGACGTGTCCTCTCTCAATCGCCGGACACGCTGCTCGATGAGATGGCGAAGGTCGCGGTCCGGTTGAAGGACATGCCGGCGGCGAATGTCGAGCGTGAGATCGTGAAGCTGTGAGAAGCTCGCCGTCTCAGTTGCGTCGGCAAGCCTGCGCGGCGTGTAGCCGGGCTTTTTGTCGAAACTTGACAGGAACGCCTCGAAGTAGGCCGCACGCTGCACGTGGGTCGGGATCGGCAGGTCGAAATGCATCTCGAAGCGACGATGCGCGGCACGATCGAGCAGCTCGGGATGGTTGGAGGCGGCAATAAGAATGACATGGCTCGGAACCTCGTCAACGAACAGCAGCAGTGAGCTGACGACCCGCTTGATCTCCCCCGTCTCGTGCTCGTCGCCGCGCTCCTTTGCAATCGCGTCGAACTCATCGAGGAAAAGCACGCATCGGCGCGTCCGCGCGAACTCGAACACCTTCGCCAACCGTGCTCCCGTCTCGCCCAGGAAACTGCCAATAACTGCCTCGTAGCGAATGCGCACGATCGGCAGGTACAGAGCCTCGGCGATGGCCTCCGCCAGACTTGTCTTGCCGTTGCCTGGTGGTCCGGTGAGCAGCAAGCGATGACGTGGCTCCAAGCCGTGCGCCCGCAACAACTCGACGCGCTGTTGCTCCTCGATCAGCTCCTCGCAGGCGACGCGAACCGATTGCGGCAGCACAAGGCTCGTGAGCGTGCGTTCAGGCGTGAGGACCTCGACTCCCGGACCCGGCTCCGACTCGGCCAAGCCAGGGAAGCCGTTGCTGCGTCCATTTCCGTTGCCCCCATTTTGACGTAGCGCCGACTCGATGCGGTCAGCCAGCACATGGTGCTGCTTTTCGCGTTCCTCGGCGATCAGCGCCTCGACCGTCCGCGTAAAGGTCGCGTCGTCGTGCTGGCTCGCAGAGCGGACGAGACCAAGAATGAGATCAGCACGTGCCACAACAACAGGATGACGGTCTCGGCGGCTTGATGTAGGCGACTGCGGTCTCGTCGCAGATTCCGCACTCCTCGCGCGACGTCCGAACGAGCAAAGATCGCCCCCGCGACCTGCTGTCGGTGTATCTCACGACGGCACTATCCAGTCTGGCTTCTGATGCCATGCGCCGCGGCAACCAGGGACCGCAGCGGGACTCCCTGCGGTCCTTTTGCGGTCCTGCGTGCCGGGAACAGCCGAGAACGAGCGAGAACAGCCGACCACGAAACCCCCGTCTTTCGCGACTTTTGCTCATGTTCGTGGATCTCTGGCAGGTTCTGAACCTATGACCGAAAATCGGGGAGAAGGGTTCAAGTTGGCTTTCCTAAGCGGTTTTCTGGGCGCCTGCGGTCCCATCTGCGGTCCTCGTGCCACGTCCATACCGGCCTTCCCGCCCGTCAAGACCCGCGTCTCGTGCGGGCAAGCGAGAAGATCACGAGCAACAGGCCCGACGTGGCGATGACCTCCGAGAACAAGTGCGCGCCCGAGGCGCGATGGTGGGTGGAGATGCTGATAGCCGCTAGGGAGAACATGCCATTGGCCGTGATCGCACCAAGGATGCAGCCGCCTACTTGTGCGGGCATGTAGGCGAGCGCATCTCGCCAGCGGATGCCTCCGAAGGTCGCATCGGCGAGCGACACGACCGGGTTGAAGTGGCCGCCCGACACGGGCCCAAACATGAGGATGATCGTGAACAATCCGGCTGCGGTGGCGGCGGCGTTCTCGAATAGCTGCAGTCCGACATCGCCCGGAGAGAGGGTCTGCGCTGCGATCCCCGAGCCGATCACGAGCGCGGCCAGGAACGCCGAGCCAAGCATCTCAGCGAGCAGGCGACGTGCGAGCGGAGCGTCCATGCCGGGATCGTATTACATCGAC
>DASYAP010000317.1:0-9519 GCA_036501265.1 Solirubrobacteraceae bacterium
GCACGAGCGCCAATGCCGTCATCAGGACGTCAAACTTCAGTAAAGATGGAGTAAACCGGCCGCTTGCGCCGGGAAGGGTGACGTGTGCCAGTCCGGGTAAACCAGCGTGTGAGCTCCACGGTTATCATCGCGATCCTGCCAATAGGGTTAAGAGAAGAGCGGGTAGCGCCCGAGCGATGGCCGTAGCGGACGACCTCCGTGTCCTGCACAGTCTCCCCGGCAGGGTGCGCATCCACGCACCGGGGATTGCCGAGGTTGGCGCGGTTTCCGTCGAGGACGCGATCAACCGAGTCGACGGAGTTCGCCGCGCTCGGGCCAATGCTCTGACGAGCAACGTGCTCGTGGTGTTCGACCAAGAGAGGCTCGACGAGCGGCGCGTGCTTGCCAGGTTGAAGTCGGTAGTGCGAGCCACCGCCCGACGCTCCGGCGAGCGCCGTGCGCGTAGGCCGGCCGGTGGCAACTCCACCCGGGCCGCAAATGACGTCGTAGTAGGCCACGAGGCCGCGACGAATCCGGCACCGAGACGGCGCGCGCGCGTCGCCGTCCGCGGCTTGGATCGCGATCCCGAGCTCGCCCGACGACTTGTCGAGCGGCTGAGCCGGCGACCGGGTGTCCTGAGAGTCTCGCCCAGCCCGCTCACTGGACGGGTTCTGGTGGAGCTGACCGGGGGCGCTCGCGCCATCCAGCAGATCCTCGACGACATTGCCGACCTAGAGCTCCCAGCCGCCGACGACGAGGAGCTCCCAGCCCATCCTCTGGATCCCTCGGGGATCATCGAGGGAGGCGCCAAGACGATCGGCGCGGGACTCGGGCTTGCACTGCTGCTCGGCAGGCGGATGGCCGGAAGCCCGGCCCCGCCAATCCCCCAGGGCGCCGGGGAGGTCGCCAGCAGTGTCGGGCTGATCGAAGGCGTTCCAGCCGCGACGCGCAGGATCGAGGCCATGCTGGGTCACGAGCGCAAGGAACTTGTATTCGGCGCGACGGCGATAATCGCCATGAGCGCATCGGGCAACCCGTTCGGCCTTGCCTTCGCGGGCGCTGCGGCGCTCCGCCTTCTCACGGAGTCGCTTTCTCGCAGACGCGCCTGGCGGGAGTACGAGCTGCGCACGCGAGAGCATCCCGCGGTGCACCCCGGCGCCGTCGTGACTCTTGCCCCTGGGCACCGGGCTCCGCTGCCCGGACAGGTGGTGGACGGTTTTGGGGTCTGCATGGGTCTGGACGGCAGTCCGCAAGCGGTGTATCCCGGCGCGAGGCTCGATCCGGGAGCACGTATCCAGGGGGCCGCGGTGACGCTGGAGCTTGGTCAGGAGCAGTCCTTCGCGCCGACATCCTCCCGTCCGCCTCCGGGCCGAGACCCCGTGGAGCGCTACCTGCGCTCGATCTCCTATGGCTCGCTGGCGTACGCGCTCGCCACGGGACTCCTGACCCGGTCCCCGGCTCGGATCCTGACGGCGCTGCTGCTGGTCAACCCGATTCCGGCCTTGGCGGGGCGAGAGAGTGCCGATCGCGGCGCGAGCGCCCGTGTGATTCGCGCCGGCGCCGTGGTGGCGGGCACTCGGCCCCGCCGTCCGATCAGCTGCCCCGACACGCTGCTGATCGATGAGCCGCGGACCCTATGCGACGGGTGGGAATTGCTCAGCGCGAGGTCACTCGGCGATCGGTGGGACGAACAGCAAGTGCTGGCGCTGGCTGCCGCGGTCTCCACCTGCGCCGGCTCGCCGTGGGGCATTCGTCTCCCGACCCAGCGCCTGCCCAGTGCCGTCGACGGAACGTTCGACGGCCGGGTTGCGAGCGCGGAGGTTGTCGGCGAGCGATGGCTGCTCGGTCCCGAGGACCGTCCGGGCGAAACGCGATTCCCCTTGCAGGCCGACGAGCAGATGCTCATGCTGCGCCGCCAGCGCGACGGGACCGCGGCCGGCGCCATCATCGTCCGCCCGCACCTCAGCGGCGGCGTTAAGGCCCTAGTCGACGCGTGTCGAACGCGCGATGTCAGGATCGAGCTGACGACTCAGACGGTCACCCCGCGTGTCATGCGTCTCGCGGAGCGGGCCGGCGTCCCGGTGAGCGGGACCCCTGCTCGTCGACGTGTCCTGTCCCTCCAGCGAAGCGGGACCCGGGTTGCAATCGTCGGCGACAGCGTCCGCTCGGGAGCTGCTTTCGACCGCGCCAACCTGGCGATCGCGCTGAGTTCGGGTCTCAGCGGACCCTTCCCAGCTCGCGCTGACCTGCTCGTCCCGCGCCTCGAAGTGGTCGCGTCGATCCTTGACGCGGGGGCTCGCCGGGATGCTGCGGTGCGCGACGCCCTGCTGCTGTCGGTGTCAACGAATGTGGGCGGGGCGACTTGGGGTCTCTGGCGCCGAACGCCGTTTCGGATGGGAAACCGGCCGGCTCACATCGGCGGGTTGCTCGCAATGGCCGATAGCACCGCCCGGCTTTGGGGCGGACGCCGGCTCCGGACGGTCACCGAGCGTTTGAGTGACCCGCTGCCCGAGCGCTGGGGGCGGGAGAGCGTCGATGACGTGCTGCGCAGCCTGCACACGACTCTCGATGGACTGACCAGCAGCGAGGCACGTGAGCGCTGGCGCGCGAGGCCAGAACTCGCCCAGACCGAGGGACTCACCGACCTCCTGCTTGCCCAGGTCAAGACGCCGCTCGTGGCGGTCCTTGGCACCGGCGCGGTGCTCTCGGTCGCGATGGGAGCACTCGGCGACGTGGTGATGATCGCCTCGGTCGTCTGCGCCAACGCCATGGTCGGGGTCTGGCAAGAAAAGCGCGCCCAAACAGCGACCAAGGCGCTTCATGACTTGGGCGCGCGTACTGCCCGGGTGCTTCGCGATGGCCGCGTGCAGACCGCGACGCAGGAGGATCTTGTCCCGGGTGACGTCATTGCGCTCGCGTCCGGCGACCGGGTTCCCGCCGATGCGCGCATCGTCTCAGCCGATCCCTTCGAGGTAGACGAGGCTGCGCTCACCGGGGAATCGGTGCCCGTCGTGAAGTCCGCCGACGCCCCGGGCGACGCGAATCGAATAGTGCTCGACGGAAGCGACGTGGTCACGGGCGCCGCACGGGCGGTCGTCGTCGCGGTCGGGGAGGACACCCGCATGGGCGCGATCGCCGCAGCCCTGGCGGAGGATTCAAACGGGAACCAGAGCCCGCTGGACGACCGGCTCGGCAAGATGCTCGTTCGGGGGCTGCCGTGGATCGGGCTCGGCGGCTTGATGGTCACCGGCGCGGGAGTGCTGCGGGGCCGCTCACCGCTGTCTCAGCTCGCCCTGGGGGCGAGCGTCGCGATCGCCGCGGTGCCTGAAGGCTTACCGCTGCTCGCGGGGGTGGCGGAGGCGGCGGTGGCGCAGCGCCTCGCGGCGCGCAACGCCCTGGTGTCACGGCTCTCGGCAGTCGAGGCTCTTGGCCGCGTGGATGTCGCCTGCGTCGACAAGACGGGTACGCTCACCACCGGGACGCTTGAGCTCACGCTGGTCGCCGATGCGCAGAGCGCACAGGCTGCCCCTGACCGACTCTCCCCCGCGCTTGTGCCCGTTCTCAGGGCGGCGGCGGTGGCAAGCCCCTCGCCCGATGCGCTCGATGCAGGCTCGCACCCCACCGATGTGGCGATTTTGCGCGGGGCCGGCCTCGCGGGCGTCGATGAGGGGCTCGCCGAGCGAGAGATCGAGTCGCCGTTTGACCCGGCCCGCTCGTTTCATGCCACGCTCGCGGGCGATCGGACGCGTGTCAAGGGCGCGGTCGAGGTCCTGGCCGGGCGCTGCACGCGGGTCAGATCGGACGGAGCGGACGTGCCGCTGGATGATGCCGGCCGCGCAGCCCTCCTGGAACGGGCCGCCGGACTGGCGGGCCAGGGTCTGCGCATCCTGCTGGTGGCTGAGGGAGACGTGGCGTCGGTCGAGGACCCCCAAGGCCTGACGGCGCTCGGGTTTGTCGGCATCAGCGATCCGTTGCGGCCGGGTGCGGCAGCTGCTGTCAGACGCTGTCGCGAGGCGGGCGTCCAGGTGGTCATGCTGACCGGTGATCATCCTGCGACCGCGAAGGCCATCGCCCGCAACGCCGGTCTTCCAACGGGCGATTCTCGGATGCTCACCGGCGAGGAGGTCGCGGAATTGGACGAAGCCGACCTGGCGGGACGGCTTGAATGCGCGACCGTCATCGCGCGCACGACCCCCCTGCAGAAGCTTCGAATCGTGGAGACGCTTAGGTCCGCCGGCCACGTCGTCGCGATGACGGGAGACGGTGTGAACGACGCTCCGGCGCTGAGGCTGGCCGACGTCGGCGTGGCGATGGGGCGTGGCGGAACCGAGGTCGCCCGGCAGACCGCCGATCTCGTGCTGAGCGACGATGAGTTCTCCACCCTTACCGAAGCGCTCGTCGAGGGCCGTGGCTTCTGGCACAACATGCGTCGTGCCCTGGGGCTGCTCCTCGGGGGAAACGCGGGCGAGGTGGGGCTGATGATTGCCTCAGCGCTCGGCGGGCTGCCGACGCCGCTGACGACGCGTCAGGTGCTCATGGTGAACCTGGTCACGGACGTCTTCCCGGCTGTCTCGGTGGCGATCCAGCCGCCGGAGCACCGAAATCTCGCGCTGCTTTCGCGTGAGGGCGGCAGCGCGCTGGACGCTCCGCTGCGGGCCGACGTGATCCGGCGCGGCGTGGCCACGGCGCTGCCGAGTTTCGGCGCCTACGTGCTCGCCACCAGATTGGTCGGACCCGCCGCCGCTTCAAGCGTCGCCTACATCACCATCGTTACGTCGCAGCTGGCTCAGACGGTCGACCTGGGGCAGGCCAAAGGCCAGCTGCACTCCTCGGTGCTCGGAGCCGTCGGTGGCTCCGTTGCGGTGCTCGCCGCGACAGTTGTACTGCCGCCCCTGCGAACCTTCCTAGGCCTCTCCTCGCCGTCAATTGCCGGGCTAGCGATCGCCGGTGGGGCGTCGGCGCTCGCGGTGGTGCTGGGGCGCTCCGTGCCACTTGGGTCCTCGGTAGCGCCGGCGTAGGTTCCGAGCCATGTCCTCCTTTAATCGCGCCGAGCGCTCGGCGAAGCGGTCGCCGGCAGCACTAAGCGTTGTAGATCACCATGGCGCTCCCGAATGCCACGCAGTAGATGGCGAACGGGATCAGGTTCCCGCGCTTAAAGTAGCGCGACAGGAAGTGGACGGTGAACACGGCCGTGACCGCGGCCGCCGCGGCGCCGATTAGCGCATACCCGCGGACCCCGTTGCCGTTCGGCCCGGTCAGGTCGGACAGCTTGAAGATGCCGGCGGCGAGGATGATCGGCGTGGCCATCAGGAAGCTGATTCGCGCCGCGTCGGCGTTGTCGAGACCGCGCGCGAGGCCGCCGGCCATCACCATCCCGTCACGACTGATGCCGGCGATGAGCCCCCCCGATTGCGCGATCCCGAGAAATCCTGCCTCGCGGTACTCGAGCGTCTCGAGGACCCGGCCGCCGTCGCTCTTGACGCCCTCGCGGCGGGCCAGTGCCCTCACCTCCGATCGCCGCGACAGCCACTGGGCGAGGAACAGGATGAACCCGTTGACGACCAGAAAAATCGCCGCGATCTCGGGCTTTCCCGTCGCCACGCGAACGGTGTGCTCCAACAAGATTCCTATGATCCCTGTCGGGATGCTGGCGCAGATGATCAGCCACGCGAGCCGCTCGGTCCGCGTCTCGACGCGCCGCTTGCGCAGCGTGGCGAAGAACGCCTTGACGATCTCGACCCAGTCGCGCCAGAAGTAGATCAAGAGCCCGACGGCGCTCCCGACGTGGAGCATCACGATGAACGCGAGCCACGCGTTCTCCGTCGAGCTGGACTGGTAGGCCACCAGCTGGGACCAGCCGAACAAGTTCGGGAGCAGGACCGTGTGCCCGAGGCTGGAGATCGGGAACAGCTCGGTGACGCCCTGAATCACACCGAGCACGATCGCCCGAAACACATCGAATCCGTGTGTGAGCGCGAGGACCAGCACGAACGCGGAAAGCTAGCGAAGGGCCTAACCGGAAGCTAAGTTGGGCCCCCCGGTCGCTGGGCCGCTCCTGGGCGACGCGTGCGCACCAGAGAGCTCTTGAAGCTATGAGCGCTTTTGCTTCTGGGCCTGCGGCCAGAGCCGGTAGCCAAAACCCGAATGGGTGTGGATGAAGCTCCAGCCCGGCAGTGCCGCCTCGAGCTTCACGCGGAGTTTGTGGACGTAAACGTCGATCGAACGATCGCCGGGTCGGAACTCTCGTCCCCACACCGCGGTGGAGAGCTCCTCCCTGGAAACGATCTTGTCGGCGCGGCGCGCAAGCTCGGTGAGCATGCGCAGTTCAATCAGAGACAGGGTGAGCGCGTCGCCGTTGACTCGCGCCAAGTGGTCCTCGGGCATGACCTGGAGCGGTCCGACGGCAAGTCCCTCGTCCTGGCTCGGAGGGAGAGCAGACATACCAGAATGCTCCGCCCCCGCCGCCGCTCCGAGGTCAACAAGTGGTGACTCAGATGTGAACAGGCTGTAACCGCCTCACTTCAGAGCGGCCAGTGGCTCCCCTCCACGTTCGCTGTCCCGTCCACGTTCGCTGCCGCCGTGTGCGATCTGCGCGTGTTCGACGCGCCGCGCCTTCTCCAGCCTTCCTTGCCTGGGCTCGGGTGCGAATCGGTAGCCGATGCCGAAATGCGTATGGATATACGTCCATCCTGGCGAGGCCGCAAGGAGCTTCTGGCGCAGCTTGCGGACGAATACGTCGACGGAGCGATCTCCGTGGGCCATCGCATACCCCCAGACACGCTCGTAGATCTCTGCGCGCTCGAGCACGCGATCGTTGTGGGCGAGCAAGAGCAGGAGCTGAAACTCGCGGGCGGTCAACTCGATGCTTCGCTCACCTACATAGGCCTGATAGCGATCAGGACGGACCTCGAGCTCGCCGGCGGTGAGCGGTCCGTTGTCTACGGGAAGCTCGCCGCGGCGCTGGCGCCGAAGCACCGCGCCGACCACGCCGATGAGCTCTTCCGGGTGGCATGGCTTGGTGACCCAGGCATCGACACCCAGTCGCAGCGACCGCACTCGCTGTGCCACCGACGAAGGACCCGTACAGACGATCACCGCCAGCGCGGGAAGGCGCTCACAGAGGCGCTCCACGTTGGTCCACAAGCCGTCGCCGACGATCTCGACATCCAGCACCAGAGCGTCCAAGCGGTGCAGAATGAGCGCTTCCGGATCGATCGTCATCGCGAGGACCGGTTCCATCGCGACTCCGGGCAGCCGCTTGACGAGCGTTTGCACGAATCCAGAGTCGCGATCGGCGATCCCGACTCGGAGGCGGCGCGGCGTTCCCAGGGCCGCTGCGTCGTAGATGCCCGCCGTTTCGCCCTGGACCATCTCGGCGCGCACCTTACGCAGCTTCAGCGCGCGCCCATAGCGGATTACAGGCTATTCACACGCAAATTGCGAATTTCTCACGGGCCGCTAGCTGCTGGCGATTTCGTAGCGGTCGGGCACCGGATGCGAGGCATCGGCGAACTCTCGAAACAGACCCGTGACCACGAACACGACCTGCTCGGCGATGTCAACGGTGTTGTCACCGATTCGTTCGAGAGCGCGCGCCACGAGGATCATCAGCATCGCCCACTCCCGCATCTCAACGTCGCCCCCGATCTCGACGGCTCGCTTGAAGATGGCGCGTTGGAGCCGATTGATCTCCGCGTCCTGACGCACGAGGTCTTCGGCGAGCTCCACATTGCGTCCGCCAAATGCCTCCTTGGCCTGGGAGAGTTGCGAGCGTGCCAAACGCGCCATACGATCGATCGCGTCGAGGATCTCTTTGTCCTTCGGTTGCTCGTGGCCAGACAGAGGGACGAGCTTGGCGATGTTGACGCACTGGTCTCCGATCCGCTCGATGCAGCGGATGATGTGAATCAGCGCGGCGACGACGCGCAGGTCGGTCGCCACCGGAGTCTGGGTTGCAAGCAACGAGAGCAGGCCCTGCTGGACTTCCAGGTAGCGGCCGTCCACCTGGTCATCGTCGGCAACCACCATTCCGGCCAGCTCAACGTCCTGGTAGGAGACGGCCTCGAGCACTCGATCGAGCTGGCGGATATCGAGATCGAGGCCTCCCAGCGCCTGCTCTTCGAGCTGCCGGAGGGCTTCGTGGAAGTGATGACGGACCTCGCGCTGCATGGCTCTGACTACCCGAACTTCCCGGTGACGTATCGCTCGGTGCGCTCGTCGTCGGGCGTCGTGAAGATCTGCGTCGTCGGGCCGTGCTCGATCAGCTCGCCATCGAGCATGAACGCGGTCGTATCCGCGACGCGCGCCGCCTGCTGCATGTTGTGGGTCACGATCACGATCGTGAAGCGCTCCTTGAGCTCGCCGATGAGCTCCTCGATCCTGAGCGTCGCGACCGGATCCAGGGCAGAGCAAGGCTCGTCCATCAGAATCACCTCGGGCTCCACGGCAATCGTGCGCGCGATGCACAGGCGCTGCTGCTGGCCGCCCGAGAGGGCCATCCCAGGCGTGCCGAGCCTGTCGTGGACCTCTTCCCACAGGCCGACTGATCGGAGCGACTGATTGACGCGGTCGCGGAGATCGCGTTTCCGCATCCCCGCCAGCTTCAGACCCGACGCGACGTTGTCGAAGATCGACATCGTGGGAAACGGGTTGGGTTTCTGGAAGACCATGCCGATCAGCCGCCTGACATGGGTCACGTCAACGCGACGGTCGTAGACGTCGGTGCCGTCCAGCTCGATCTGGCCCTCGGTGCGCGCGCCGGGGATCTCCTCGTGCATGCGGTTGATGCAGCGGACCACGGTCGACTTACCCGAGCCCGACGGACCGATGATCGCGGTGACCTCCCTGGCGGAAAATTCGATCGTCATGTCCTTGATCGTGCGGCTGGCGCCGTAATACGCGTTCAGTCGTTTGACCGACACGCTGTGGCCACCGCGCTGTTTGAGACGTTCTCGGTCCTCTGCGGCGGCCTGCACCTGCGGCTGCGGAAACGGGGGATCGGGGTTGGTCATCTGCCCATCGCTGGCGGTTTCCGGAGAGATCATGCCAGCTTGCTCCTTGTCAGTTGTCTCAGCCACGTAAGCGCCTCCTGCTCCGGTCGTGGAAGGTCCGAGCGACGATGTTCAAGACGAGCACCCCGAAGATCAGGATGAGCGCGGCGGCCCAGGCCCGCTCGTGGTCGGTGGGGCTCGGAGACTCCGATAGCGTGAAGATCGTCACCGGGATGTTCGGTAGTGCCTGCGAAGGGCTCGTGGTGACGCCCAGGTTCGAGAAGACCGACGATGTGAACAACAGAGGGGCCGTCTCTCCGGCGACGCGCGCTATGCCCAGCACGGCCCCGGTGATGAGGCCGCCCGCAGCCGTGGGTATCACGATTCGCAGCACGACCCGCCAGCGCTGGAGGCCGAGGGCGAGGGCCGCCTCGTGCAGCGAGCGCGGAACCAGAGCCAACACCTCTTGAGCCGCCCGCGCGACGATCGGCAGCATGACGATCGCCAGCGCGATGGCACCGGCCCAGCCGCTCTGCTGGCTGCCTACCAC
>DASYAP010000318.1:0-8993 GCA_036501265.1 Solirubrobacteraceae bacterium
CGGGGCGATCGGCGCGAGCGCGCGCAGCGCGAGGTCGACCGCGCGCTGCACCTGGCAGAAGCGAGCAAAGCACGCGCGCGGAAAATTCGGGTTAAAGATCGATCCCTTGGGAGCGATCACTTTGACGGGCCGCAGCATCCCCTCGTTCTGGGGCACGAACACCGGGTAGGCGACCTCGTCGAGGAAGATCATGCGCGTGATGAATGTCATCGCAGAAACCGTGGTGCCCTCGTAAGGGCAGTTGAACCCGGTGGGGACTTCCGCGCTTGAGCCGGTCAGGTCGAAAGCGATCTCGTCCCCCTCGACTTTGACCGCGACCTTCACAGGTAGCTGTACCCCTCGGGTGCGGCCGTCGTCATCGAGCCAGCCGACCTCCGTCTCGTAGGTGCCGTCCGGCAGCTTCGCGATCTCCTGCCGGAGCATCCGCTCGGAATAGTCCAGCCAACCGCCGGCGGCCTCGAGCACCGCCTGCCTGCCGTAGCGCCCGAGCAGCTCGAGGTACCGCCGCTGGGCCAACTCGCAAGCGGCGATCATCGCCTCGATGTCGCCGCGGTTATACGTCGCCGTGCGGGTGTTCTCCAGGATGTGGCGCCAGATCTGACCCTGGCGCACGCCCCGCTCGGAGAGCTTGATCGCTCGGTAGATATTGCCCTCGGACCAGTTGTCCACGAGGTCGATCGCGAGCCCCGGATAAGCCCCGCCGATGTCCAGGAGGTGCGCCGAGGCGCCCGCGAAGCCGGTCAGCTCCCGTTCGAAGAAGATGGGTATCACGATCGCCACGTCGGGCGAGTGCGTGGCGCCGCCGTAGGGGTCGTTGTGCAGGATGACGTCGCCCTCGTGAATGTCGTCGCCCAGCAGCCTGATGACGTTCTTGACGATCTTCGGCATCGCCCCCATGAACATGGGAGTCGAGTCGGACTCGGCGAGCACGTTGCCCTGGGCGTCGAAGATGCCCGCTCCCAGGTCCTCGGACTCGCGGATGATGGAGCTGTAGGACATCCGGAAGAGCACGCCTGCCATCTCCTTGGCGATCGCGGTGCAGGCGCCGCCGATCACGCGCATCAGGATCGGCGTGGCGAGCTCGACGCCGCGCTCCTCGGGTGGGGCCACCACCGAGCAGTCGATCACGATGTTGCCGTAGTCGTCGATCTCGGCGACCAGGCCGGGCGGGATGACGGTGGTCGTGTCGTACTGCTCGACGATCGCCGGCCCTTCGATGCGATCGGCCGCCATCAGCTTTTCTCGCTCGTAGAACCGGGTCGGCCGGCGATCCGGCTTGCCGCCTGAGTCGAAGATCACCTCCCGCTCGAGCGTCAGCGCCCGCGAGGGATCCCCGTCGCCACGCTCCAGACGGTCGGGCCGCAGCTCGGGAATCTCGCCGATGGCCACCGTGCGGATGTTGACCAGCTCTATTTCCGCTTCGAAGCGGTGGCCGTACTCGGCCTCGTGCGCGCGGTGGAAGCGGTCGGCCAGTTCCGTGAGCCAGGCCGAGTCGATCTCGCCGGCGGGGACGTCGAAGCGCACCTCGTAGCCCTGACCTAGGTAGCGGCAGTCGGCCAGCCGCCGGACCAGGCGGCGACCCTCGGGGACCCCGTCCTGTGCGAGCTGGCGCTCGGCTTGAGCGGTCAGCTCCTCGTACCGGGACCGCAGCCGGTCGAGATCGGCGCTCGCGATGCCATGGCGCTCGGTGGCTACGAACTCGTGCTGGAGGTCGGTGGCCAAGAGCCCCGTCGCCGCGACGATACCCGGGTACCTCGGCACCAGCACCTTCGCAATCTCGAGCTCCATCGCGATGTCGCAGGCGAACAGCGGTCCCGCGCCACCCGCCGCGACGAGCACGAATTCGCGCGGGTCATAGCCGCGTCTGACCGAGTTGAGCTCGATCGCCTGGGTCATGCCGAACTTCTGGATCTGGAGCGCGCCCAGCGCGGCCTCCTCCACAGACATCCCCAGACGATCTGCCAGCTTGCGCATGGCGCCGTCCGCGAGCTCACGCTCGAGGCGCATGTCTCCGCCCAAAAGCCCCCGATCCGGACGCAACCGGCCCAGCAAAAGCTGAGCGTCGGTGGCGGTCGGTTCCGTCCCTCCCCGCGCGTAGCAGGCCGGTCCGGGGTCGGCGCCCGCCGATTGCGGACCGACGCGGAAGACCTCTCCCTCGTCGACGTAGGCGATCGAGCCGCCGCCCGCACCGATCGTGTCGATGTCGACCATGGGGATCATCGCCTGGTAGTCGCCGACCTTGGTGTCAAGCAGGTGGCGCATCCGCAGCTGTCCACCCGCGGCCACACCGATGTCGGCCGAGGTCCCGCCGATGTCTAGCGTGACCACGTTGTCGAAGCCCGCCAGGCGCCCCGCCCAGATGCCGCCGATCAGCCCCGCCACCGGCCCTGACATCAGCAGGTTGACCGGCCGCAGCGTCGCCGACTCGACCGTCGCCATGCCGCCGGCGGACTGCATGAGCTGGATGCCGTGCTCGAAGCCGTCGTCTCGAAGGGCCTCGTCGAACCGCGCCACGTACCGCGAGACCTGCGGTCCGATGTACGCGTTCAGCGCGACCGTCGAGAATCGCTCAAACTCGCGGTAGAGCGGGAGCACCTCGTGCGATACCGACAGGTAGCAGTCGGGGTGCTCCTCGAGCACGATCTCCTTGATCCGGCGCTCGTGGGCGGGGTTGAGGTAGGAGTGAAGAAGACAGATGGCTACCGCCTCGACGCCGGCAGCGCGCAGCGCCCGCACGCGCTCGCGCACCTCCTCCTCGTCGAGCGCCGCCAGCACCTCGCCGTCGGGCACGGTGACCCGCTCGGAGACCGTGAGGCGGTTGCGTCGCTTGACCAGCGGGCGTGACTGCCATGGAAGCTCGAGCTGCAGCGAGAAGTTGAAGGGCTTCTTGTGACGCGCGATGTGGATGATGTCCCGGAACCCCTCGGTGGTGATCATCCCCACCTCAGAACCCTTGTATGTGAGGACGATGTTGGTGGCGACGGTGGTCCCATGGAGCAGGTTGTCGATCTCGGAGAGGGTCACGTCAGCCTTCGCGCACAGGGCGCGCACGCCCTCGACCACGGCCCGGGCAGGGTCTTCCGGCGTCGAGCGGAGCTTGTCGACCGTGATCCGCCCCTGTTCCTCGTCGAACAGGATCAGATCGGTGAATGTCCCGCCGACGTCAACACCTATGCGTTTCATCTGTTCCTCCGCATGCCGTTTGGCGGTTACGCGGTCACCGCGGGCCGCTCGCGCGCGGCTCGCGACTGAGCGAGCTCGTCGAGCAGCTTCGCGCAGACGTGAGCCGTGAAGATGTGGGGTACGGGCACATCGAGGCGCTCGGCGAGCTCGATGACGGCCCCGCTCATGGAGTCGAGCTCCAGCGGCTTGCCGGCCTCGAGGTCCTGAAGCGTGGAAGTCTTGTGGTCGCCCACGGCGATGCCGGCCTCCAGCCTTCGTTCGATCGAGACAGGCAGCTCAACGTCGAGCCGCGCCGCGACCGCGGCGGATTCCTCCAGCATGGCCTGCAGCAGCCGCTCCATCTCCGGCAGGGTGCCGAGCTCTCCCAGCGTCGCCCTGGTCAGCGCGGTCACGGAGTTAAACGCGACGTTCCCGATCAGCTTGAGCCAGATCTGGTCGCGCAGACGCTCTTCCACCGGGCACTTGAGTCCGCCGGCGACGAACGCCTCGGAGATGCCCCGGCACCTGTCGCTGAGGCTTCCGTCGGGCTCGCCGATCGTAAAGCGCGTTCCCTCGGTATGACGGATTACTCCCGGTTGCACAATCTCGGTCGAGCAGTAGACCACGCAGCCGACGACTCGCTCGGGCGCGATCGAGCGGGTGATCACTGCGCCGGGGTCGACGCTCTCGACGGTCGCGCCCTCGAGCGGCCCGGGGTGCGACTGGAAGTACCACCACGGGATCCCGTTTTGCGCGGGGATCACCACCGTTTGCGGCCCCAGCGCGCCACCAATCCGCTCGGCCAGAGCGGGCAGGCTGTAGGCCTTCAGCGCGATAAACGCGACGTCGGCTTCTCCCAGCGCGTCGAAGTCGTCTGTTGCGGCGGGATGGGCCTTGAAGTCGCCACGCGGGCTGATGACGCTCACGCCACGCCGGCGCATCGCCTCGAGGTGGGCGCCGCGGGCGATGAGCGTCACGTCGCTTCCGCCGCGCGTGAGCGCGGCGCCCACGTAGGCGCCGATCGCGCCCGCTCCGAGGACGGCGAACCTCATGCGGCGTCCGTGGCCGGCGACGGCTCGACGGACGACGAGGGCCTGGCCTCGCTCGGTGCGGTGCCCGCGAGCTCCTCCAGGATCTCGTCGTTGTGCTCGCCCAGCAGCGGCGAGCGCACGATCTCGACCGGCGAGTCAGACAGCGTAAAGGGGCAGCCCACCGTCTTGAACTCCCCGCGCTCGGGATGGTCGACCTCGACGATCATGCCGGTGGCGGCGAGGCCGGGGTCCTCGAGCAGCTCCTGAGTATCGATCACCGGCCCACACGGAACACCGATCTCGTTGAGCTCGCCGAACGCCTCCCACTTGCCCCTTGTCAGCGTCCACTCCTCGATCGTGTTGAAGATCTCGGTCAGGCGAGGGAGCCGCTTCTCCGGCGTGGCGTAGTCGGGGTCGTCCACGAGCTCAGGCCGGCCGATCTTTTGGGCCAGCACGGCCCAAACCTGGGGCTGGATCACCAGGTACAGGTAGTCGTTGGGGCCGCCGCCTTTGCACCGCACCGCCCAGCCGGGATGGCCTCCACCGGAGGCGTTGCCCGACCGGGGCACGGCCTCTCCGAGCTCACGGTTCGGGTACTCCCGCAGCGGCCCGTGCGCAAGTCGCTGCTGGTCGCGGAGCTTGACGCGGCACAGGTTGAGGATCCCGTCGCGCATCGCGATCGTCACCCGCTGTCCGCGACCGGTGTGAGTCCGTTGATAGAGCGCCGCACAGATCGCTCCGAACAGGTGCACGGCGTTGCCCGAGTCCCCGATCTGCGCGCCCGTCACGGTGGGCGCGCCGTCCTCGAAGCCCGTCGTGCTCATCGCCCCGCCGGTTGCCTGAGCGATCGGCTCGTACGCCTTGGCGTGCTCAAGTGCGCCCAGCCCAAACCCTTTCAGCGAGGCGAAGATCAAGCGCGGGTTGAGCTCCTGGAGGTGTTCCCAGGTCAACCCGAGCCTGTCCATCGCGCCGGGCGCGAAGTTCTCCACCAGCACGTCCGAGCGGCGCAGGAGCTCCTCGCAGACCCGCTTGCCCTCGTCGGTCTTGAGATCGAGCACGACACTGCGCTTGTTGCAGTTCAGCATCGTGAAGTACAGGCTGTCGACGTCGGGGATGTCGCGCAGCTGGGTGCGGGTGACGTCGCCGCGGGGCGGCTCCACCTTGATCACGTCCGCCCCCATCCAAGCCAGCAGCTGCGTGCAGACCGGCCCCGCCTGGACATGGGTCATGTCGACCACCCGAATGCCCTCGAGGGCTTTGCTCATCATCGCTCCTTTCCCGCCGCGCACGCAGCGCCCGCAGCATGAAGTCGGACATTAATAGCAGCGGCGCATGAGTAAAAGTAAGCTCCGCCGCCCATGAAAACCGTCGGCGTGGACATCGGAGGGACGTTCACCGACCTGATGGTTTACGACAGCGAGTCGGGCCGGGTCAACGTGCATAAGGTCCCCTCGACCCGCGAGGAGCCCGACAGGGCGATGGTCAAGGGGCTCGTCGAGCTCTGCGAGCGCGCGGGGTTGCACGCTGCAGACATCGACGCCGTCTTTCACGCCACCACGGTCGCCACCAACGCGGTGCTCGAGCACGACGGCGCGGTGGTGGGCATGATCACAACCAGGGGATTTCGCGACATCGTCCACATCGGGCGCCACCAGCGCCCGCAGCACTACTCCGTGATGCAGGACATCCCCTGGCAGGTGATGCCGTTCGTGCACCGCCGCCACCGCAAAGTGGTGAGCGAGCGCACCGTCCCACCGCGTGGCGACGTGCTGGTCGAGCTTTCAGAGGATGAGGTCCGGGCAGCCGCTCGCGAGCTACGAGCTGAGGGGGTCGAAGCGGTCGCCGTCTGCTTCCTTCACTCCTACCTGAATCCCGCGCATGAGCGTCGCGCTGCCGCGATCGTCAGGGAGGAGATGCCCGACGCGTTCGTGACCACCAGCGCGGACATTGTTCCCCAGTTCCGCGAGTTCGAGCGTTTCACCACCGCGTGCATGAGCGCATTCGTGGGTCCGAAGACGGGGCTCTACCTGGAGCGGCTCGCCTCCGCGTTGGCGGAAGAGGGCGTCCGCTCGGACCTGCACGTGATGATCTCGAGCGGGGGCCTGGCAAGCGTGCGCAGCGCCGCCGAACGACCGGTCACGCTCCTGCTGTCAGGCCCGGCCGCCGGCATCCTCGGCGGGCAGTGGGCGGGGGCGCTGGCGGGGCGCCGTCGGCTGATCACCTTCGACATGGGCGGCACCTCCGCCGATATCGGGATCGTGACCGAACAGGGCGTAGGTGAGGCGTCGGCGAGAGACACCTGGGTGGGCGGTTACCCGCTGCTGGTGCCGATGCTCGATGTGCACACGATTGGGGCAGGGGGCGGGTCGATCGCGTTCGTGGATCCCGCGGGCGCCTTCCGCGTGGGTCCGCGCAGCGCCGGCGCGGTGCCCGGCCCAGCGTGCTACGGCCTCGGCGGCGAGGACCCCACGGTCACCGACGCTCATGTGGTGCTCGGCCGGATCGATCCTGATCGCTTCCTGGGCGGGCAGATGCACCTCGACGTGGCGCGGGCCGGTGCCGCGTTTGAGCGCCTGGCAGATCAGCTGGGCCTCGGCGTCGCGGAGGCCGCGGAGGGCGCAATCACGATCGCTAACGCGAACATGGCGCGAGCGATCAGGTCGCGCACGGTGGAGAAGGGACACGATCCGCGGGAGTTCGCGCTGGTGGCCTTCGGGGGCGCCGGGCCGCTGCACGCCGCGGAGGTGGCGGACTCGCTTGACATTCCCGAGGTGCTCGTGCCGCCTCACCCGGGCATCACCTCGGCCAGTGGGTTGCTCACGAGCGATCTCAAGTACGACCAGATGCGAACCCTGTTCATGGTGCAGGGAGACGTCGACGAGGCCAGGTTGAACGGTGCGCTGGACGATCTCGAGGACGAGCTCCGAGGCCGGCTGCGGCGCGACGGTGTCGCCGACGAGGACATCGAGGTGGCGCGAATGCTCGACTGCCGCTACGCGGGCCAGGGTTACGAGCTGCGGCTGACGTTGGGCGAAGGGCAGTTCTCCGCCGACGACCTCGACAGGTTTCACGCGCTCCACGAGCGAGAGTACGGCCACTCTTTCGAAGACCCGATCGAGATCGTCAATGCCCGCGTCAGCGCGATCGGACGGCGACCCGAGCTCACCCGCTTGCACGAGCCGACCCGGGATCTGGACACCGGCCTGGTGGATGAGCGGGATAGCGTCTTCCGGGTAAGCGGGTCGCTCGAGTCGTTGACCACGCGCTTTTTTGGTCGCCAAGCGCTTCAGATCGGCCGGCCGGTGCCGGGGCCCGCGATCGTCTTCCATCCGGATACCACGACGCTCGTGCCGCCACAGTGGACCGCTTGCGCCCACGAGTCGGGAAACTTGACGTTGACGAGAGTGAGCTCATGAGCACCGTCCAGAGCCGCGTTGACCCGGTCACCGCCGCGGTGATCGCGGGTGCGCTCGACTCGATCGCAGTCGAGATGGGGCACAAGCTGGCCCGCATGTCTTTCTCCTCGATCATCCGCGAGTCGGAGGACTTCGGCTGCGTGATCTGCGACGACCAGGCCCGCCAGCTGTGTGAGTCCTCGCAATCTACGCCGCTTCAGTCGGGCCCCATACCCGGCTACATCCGCGGCATCAACCGCCGATTCGCCGAGCTGGGAGCGGAGTGGAAGCCGGGGGACGTGGTGATCCACAACCACGCCTATTACGGCGCATCCCATCAGCCCGATGTCGGCTTCTGCGTGCCGATCTTCCACCGCGGTGAGCTTGTCGGCTTCTCCGCGACTACCGCACACCACCTGGATCTCGGAGCGCTCACGCCCGGCACATGCGGGATCGTGGACGCAACCGACGCCTACGCCGAGGGCCTTCAGTTCGCCGCGATCAAGGTCGAGGAGGAGGGTCGGCGAAACGATTGGGTCTGGCAGCTCATCCGCGACAACGTGCGCGCAGAGCACGTGGTCGTGGGCGATATGGGCGCACAGGTTGCTGCTGCCAAGGCGGGTGCGGCTCGGTTCCTCGAACTCGTGCAGCGCTACGGCCTCCAGACGGTGCAAGACGCCAGCGAAGACTTGATGGATTACTCGGACGCGATGCTGCGCCGCGAGATCGAGCGCCTGCCCGACGGAACCTATCGCTCGGAGGGACACCTCGACGGGTTCGTCGACGACCCGGACCCAGCGCACCGGGATCTGCGCATCCCAGTCGCCGTGACCATCGACGGCTCAGAGATCCACGTGGACCTCAGCGGGACCTCGCCGCAGATCGACCTCCCCATCAACATGCCCTTCGAGGGCACCGTCGACATCGCGGTCTGGATGACGCTGCGCTCAATCCTGCTGGACTCCGCGACCCACGACCCGGTGCCCACGAACTCTGGGCTGTTCCGGGCCATCTCGATCACGGCCCCCGAGGGCTGCCTGGCCAACCCCCGCTTCCCGGCGCCCACCATCGCCCGCTTCTGCGGCGGCAATCTCGTGGCCGACACGCTGATGCAGGCGCTTGCCCCAATCGTGCCCGAGCGGGTCAGCGCCGGGGTGGGGAACCTCAAGGTGATCGCCTACTCGGGCTTCCGTCAGGGCCGTCACTGGGTGCACATGGACATCCACGAGGCCAGCTACGGCGGCCGTCACGGCAGGGATGGCCTCGACGCGGTCGACACCCTGTACGCCAACACGCGCAACAACCCGATCGAAGATGTCGAGTCCCACCTGCCGCTTCGGGTGACCCAGTACGAGCTGCTCGAGGACCGAGCGGGCGCCGGGCGCTGGCGGGGCGGGCTCGGGAC
>DASYAP010000319.1:0-7154 GCA_036501265.1 Solirubrobacteraceae bacterium
CCCTCGGCCGCCGCCACGAAACGAGCGCTCCCGGCCCCGGCCGCGCGAGCCGCTACGAGTTCGAGTACGAGCGCGGCGGGACGCTCGCGTATCTCGCGGCGTGGGACGTCCACCACGCCAACCTGTTCGACCGCGTCGAGCCGAGCACCGGGATCGAACACGCGTCGTGGCTGAACCAGATCGAGCTGTATTTCTCGATCGTGCAACGCAAAGCGCTGACGCCCAACGACCTCGCCACGCTCGACGCCTTGGCCGAACGGCTGCTCGGGTTCGGCGAGCATTACCGCCAGGTCGCCCGACCGTTCCAATGGACCTTCACCCGCCAAGACCTCAACAACCTGATCGCCAGAATCGACCGGCACGAGCCGCAGCTCGCGCTCGCCGCCTAACCATCAGAACTTACGGACGCGTCTACTAGCTGGCGAGCCGCTTGGCCGGTATTGAGGTTGCTGCGTCTCTCTCGTCACAAATCGTGTGCGGCTGTCATATACAAGCGGGATGGATGATGCGGACTTGCTCGCGGCGACGGCCCGAGGCGATGCCGAGGCGTTCGCCTGTTTCTACCGGCGGCACCTGGCTAGGGTTGTCGCGTTCGCGCTGAGGGCTACTGGCGATCACGAGCTGGCGGCCGATCTGGCAGGCGAGGTGTTCGCTGTTGCGCTTGAGTCTGCCGGCCGCTATCGGCCTGACCGAGGGACGTCCGTGCCGTGGCTGCTGGGGATCGCTCATAACAAGCTGCGTGAGAGCTGGCGCCGCGGGCGGGTCGAGGACGCCACGCGGCGACGGCTGCAGATCAGCCCGCTCGAGCTCAGCCACGAGGACCTGCAGCGCGTGGAAGCGCTCGCCGCCGAGGCCGCGGGCTCGCCGGCGATGGTGGCCGTTGAGCAGCTTCCTGACACCGAGCGCGCTGCGGTGCGGGCGCGGGTGCTCGACGGGCGTGACTACGACGAGATCGCGGCCGAGCTTCGATGCTCGGAGTCGGTCGTCCGGCAGCGGGTTAGTCGCGGACTGGCGCGGGTCCGTACCCGACTGAGCGAACAAGCACGGGAGGGCGAACGAAGATGACCGACGGCTACTTCGACGCGCTCGAGCGCGAGCTGCGAGCCGCGGTCCCTCGCGCGGCATCGCTTGCGTCACCGCAGAGGCGCTGGCGGCGTAGCGTTTCGAACGCAGTCGTGCCGGCGTTCGGTCTAGCGGTCGCGCTCGCGGTCGCAGTTGCTGGGGTGGTGCTCCTCGGGCACGCCCACCGCACCGCCGGGTCGCCGCCGGCGGAATCGCCCTCCGCTTGCGCGGGCGCCGGCTCGGTGTCGAACCTGTGCCAGCTGCGGGCCAATTTCGCGGTTCTTCGCCGAGCGCAAACGGCCGCCGATCGCTCCTGGCACCCGCACCTCCCGGTCAACGCGGGCGTGCTACCGCAGCTCACCCGGCTGGCGGCCGTGCTGCCTGGCCCTCAGCGGATCTTCCTCAGCGTCGAACGCTTCCGAAACGCTCCCGGCGGCGAGCCGCCGGCTGGCAGCTACTCGCTTGACATCGACATCGTCTCTCCAGGCAGGGACACCAGCGCCAACTTTGGGCCGAACGTGAACTACACCGTGTTCCCCCTGGCCTCGCCGGGGCTTCAGACCGGCTCACGCACCGCGCCGATATGGGCCAGCATCATTCCGGACGGCGTAGTCCGGGTCCGCTGGACGTTCGCCTGCCCGCCCGGGGACGCGGCCCACTGCTCGAGTCGCCAGCCGATTACGATCACTAAACCGGTTCGCAACAACGTCGCCGCGGCCACGGTCCCCGGGACCGCTGAGGGGTGCGGGCCCGCGCCGGGGGCATGCGCCGCTCCGGCAACCGTCACCTGGTACGGAACCGGCGGTCAGGTCGTGGCGGCATTCAGCCGGTCGAACAAGCAAAACCTGACCAGGCCACCGTTCATCAAGCACAACCCAACGGCTCCGTTGCCGTCGACACTGCCCGCCGTTCGATCGGCTCACGAGCAACACGTCCGCGTGCAGGTCGCTCACGCCGGCCGGTATTGCACGACACCCCAAGGCGAGGCGCTCATGCGCTGCTCGAAACGAGTACAGAACCTCATTCGTCTCGGAGGTCGCAGTCAGCAGTGGCTCGTGATCTTCACCTTCAGCGCACCCAAGCCGACAACGGCCAACGGTCGAAGCTATTACTACTACACCGTCGAGGCGCAGCCGGGATGCCCTAATCAAAGCCAATTCGGCGCAGATCGAGGCCAAGTACGCAAACGTCAGCAAGTGCTGCTCTGGGCGGCCTTCGACAAACTATGCCCGGGATCGGGACATGGAGCAATCAGCCTGATCACACTCCCACCCGCGGGCGGTCGCGGCGCGGGTTTCACACCGGGACAAGGCCGCGCCCTCCAGATCGCGAACTTCAACTTCGTAATTCCGACCGGGCGTTAGAAGAGATTCGGCGAGACTTCCAATCACGCAAGACGCACACGAGACAGCGACTTGACCGTCCGTCGCTCGGCGGCACCCCCACACCGGTGCGCCGGTTCTGGTTCGATCGCACGAGCCGACCCCTCGCGGGCGGCAGGGACTTCGCTGCTCGGCGCGCAAGGCACAAACGACGGCGCAAACGCGAAACCGCGGCCTGGCTTTCCATCGAGAGATCCTGCAGTGTCGCGCTCGGTGAGGCCAAGCTCGCTATATACGAGACGCGCTGCCGCTCGTCGTAGCCCAAGGGAGCAAGCAGGTCAGGCGTCGGGCGCTGCGCGCAGGCTGTCGAGCATCGCCGCCGCCTGCTCGCGGAGCGCTGGCCCGACCTGGGGTCCGAGGTAGACCTCAACCTGGAACAGCCGGCCCGCGTCCTTGAAGCCGAACGTGTCGCTAGATCCATCGCACGTTTGGCGCAATCCACCGCCGGCCGCAAGATGGAAGCGGACGGGGCGGCTTGGCATGCGGGCGAGCTCCCAGCGTGGGGGGTGTAGGTACTCCCAGACGAAGATGAACGCGCCGTCGCGAGGGAAGTCGACGACGTTCGGAAACCCGCACTCGCAGGTGTGGCGGGAAAGCCTGGCCGGAAATGAACCCAACGCCAACCGCGGCGCCGGGTCAGTCACGTCGCTCAGCCACCCGCGAAGCACCTGCCAGCCGGCCGGCACGCTGACGCTGAGCCGCGCCGGGACGCTCACACGCCTAGCGGTGCGATCACCACCGGCCGCTCCTGCCGCAGCCAGCGCGGCAATCGCGACCACCGCAACCGCGACCAGAATCTTGCGCACGCCAGGTATACGTGCGCGCCCCGTCCCCAGGTCCATGCCACAGGTGTAGTGGTCGAGATCCAAAACACTCTCTCTGGCGCTTGCGGATGGCGGCGATCCTGCTGAGACTGCTGCTGCCGGATCCAAGGCGGAAGCCGTCAGCAACATCGTCTTAGCCCGTCCGGGATGAGTCGTACGTTGGGACGGTGCAGCGAATCGCCGTGATCGGCTGTGGCGGAGCGGGCAAGACCACGCTCGCTCGAGACCTCGGGAAGCTGCTCGGGCTCCCCGTGGTGCACATCGACGCTCACTACTGGCGCGATGTTGGCGGGCGGCGGGTGGAGTCCACCCCTGACCAATGAGCCCAACGCCACCGTGAGCTGGTCGCTGGCGACCGGTGGGTGATGGATGGGATGAAGCTCGGAGTTCTTGCCGATCGATTGGCGTGCGCCGACACGGTTATCTATCTGGACGTCTCGACGCGGGCCTGCCTGTCAGGAATCGTGCGGCGACAGCTCCGGTTCCGGTTCCGCGGACAACTTGTTCCGGAGCTCGGCGTCTATGACCGCGTCAGCTGGGAATTCATCCGATGGATCTGCTCGTTTCGCCGGCGCCAGCGTCCACTGATCCTTCGGATACTCGCCGCCTATGACGGAACGCTCGTCGTCCTGCGGCGCAGACATGATGCCGGTCGACTTCTGCGAGATCTCGCCAACCGGGACCTCGGCATCAGGACCTAAGTGCGCCCGCCCCCTGGCCCTGTTCGATCGTTGCGACACTCTCCGGATCGTTCCGAGGCGTACCGCAGGAGGCGACATGTGACCACCGAAAGCGGCTTGTATTGGCAGTCCAGCGCCGAGGATGAAGCCATGCACGAAGCGCACGGCTTCATCTGGCGCGCGATGCTCGACACGATCGACGTCGACCTGTCAGGCAGCAGGGTTCTCGACGTTGGGTGCAATCGCGGGGGGTTCCTCCGGCTGCTCTCCGACGAGTGTGGGATCGCCGCTGGCTTTGGCTATGACCCGGCTCCTTGTGCCATCGCTGATGCGATCAGGCTGAGCGGAGATCGGCCGCTGGAGTTTGAAGCGGCTGAAACCGTCCCGCCCAGACGGCCAGCGTTCGACGTAGCGTTTAGCCACGAGGTCCTCTACTTGGTTCACGACCTCCCGTCGCACGCTGCGGCGATCCATCAATCGCTCCTACCCGGCGGGGTGTACTTCGCCGTCATGGGGGTTCACGCGGCCACGCCGAACATGGCCGACTGGCATGCCCGCAACGCGCAACGACTCAATTTGCCTCCCCTGTGCCCGCTCGATGACGTGATCGGCGTGTTCGCCGGCACGGGATTCGAGTCTGCTGTCGCACGCCTGAAGATGGGCTTTGTGCCGGCATCCAGTCACGCCCCGAGTTTCCCATCGGGTCTGGAGTACTTCTACGACCACAGGTCGTCCTGCGCTTCAAGAAGCCAGCCGTTTGAGCTGGACCGGCGCACACCGAACTGCTCCTGGTCGATCAAGGCAACAGCGACTGATCGAGCTCGTCAGCGATCTCGATCATCGCGATCCAGCCGCTGTGTTCCCACCGACCGTCGTTCACGTCGGCCTCGGTCTCCGGGAAATAGGCAGTGAAGCCCGGCACAGAGTCGACCTCGGTGGACTCGACCTCGGTGAGCCCTATCCCGGGGACAAGGTCCCACGGGCCGTCGGTCCGCGGTCGTAAGAGCCGTTCCGCCCAGTAGAGCTGACGCATCGTCCCGACGGTTTCCGGCACGCCCTCGTCCGGGAGTCGTGAGTCGCCGATCCAGAACCAAGCTCGGAGCTGAACGTTGCCTGAGACGGGCCTGGCCGCGTCCCACCATGCGGTCAACCCCCCTCACGCAGCAGCGTCGGGTACCACTTCCTAGGGGCGTATGGCTCTCCCTGCGGTTCTGCCGTCGCGCTGAGCGTTGCGAGTAGATGGTCGGGTAGGTACCCCTCCGCCACTGCCAGCTCCCACGAGACCATGTCGCCAACCGCCGCCACGTGGGTGTCGCCGCTTAGGTGATACGACGGAACATAGACCGGCACCGTAAGGACGGCTCCCATCATCGCAGCGGCGGAACTGGCGAGAGTGTCGCAACGGGCTAGAAGCAGCAGCGGGCATCGGGCCGTTCTGACCGGTCCACGTCAGACCTTGATTCCTGAGCAGGTGTACTACTGGGGGCTCCTGGGTCTGTCCGGGTGGCTTGGCAGCGTGTGTTTTGTCGGTTCTGTTGGCGATCGAGGAGCGCACCTTGTCGGTGAATTCGCAGGCGAAGCGTGAGCGGCGTGTGCGCCGCTCGTCGAGGGGGGATCGGTTCGGTCAGGCGCCACGGATTGAGGTTGTCGCTGATGATCGGTCGTTGACGCCGTTTGGTGGGTCGGCGGTGGTCGGTGAGTTGGTGCGGCGTTTGGAGTTGATCCCGGCGCTTGATCGTGCGATCGAGACGGCGCCGAAGGTCGGGGGGTTGGGTCCGGTCAAGCAGCGCGCGAGGGGCTGCTCGCCGGGGCAGCTGCTGGTCGCGGTGGCCGAGTCGATGTTGTGTGGCGGGGACTCGATGCTCGATATCGAGCGTTTGCGTGCCGATGAGGCGGGCGCGGAGTTGCGGGCGGTGGCCGAGATGCCGGCTGCGTCGACGGCGTGTCAGTTGGCGCGGCGTTACCGGCGATCGCATCTACGCGCGGCCGAGGCGGCCTTTGCGCGGTGTGCTAATGCGATGGATGCTCAGCTGGGCCGCACGCCGGAGGGGGAGGTGACACTGGATTTCGACTCGACCGGCGTGGAGGTCTACGGGCGCAACAAGCCGGGCGCCGGCGTCAACTACCAGGGACAACTCGCCTACCAGCCGCTGATCTGCGGCTGGGCGCAACGCGGCCGGTTGCTGGGCTCGGAGCTTTTGGCCGGCAATGACTCCACGCGCGGCGAAGAGCCGCGCGGGCTGCTGCGGCGGGTGCTGGGTTACCTGCCCGACGGTCATGGGTCGATCAGCGCCCGGTTCGATTCGGGGTTCTATCGCGTTGATCTGCTTGACGACTGCCGCAAGCACGAGGTGCGCTTCTCGATCTCCGTGCCGCGCTCGGGTGCGATGTGGTCGGCGTTGGAGCGCATCGGTGAGGAGGCGTGGCAGCCTGCTGAGGGCCTCAAGGACGCCGAGGTTGCCGAGACGATCTACATCCCGACCGGCTGGGAGCACGAGCCGCTGCGGTTGATCGTCCGCCGGGTAGCTCACCAGGCCGACGCGCTGTCGGATGATCCGCGCGCCAGGCGCAAGCGCACGATCCTACGCGAGCAACTCGACCTCGGGCTATCCGGCGAGGCCGACGTCGTTTACGGCTACAGCTTCATCCTTACCGACCGTGCTGGAGAGGCGGCGGCGGTCGAGCATCATCACCGCGACCGTGCGCAGATCGAGGAGCGGATCAAGGACGCCAAGCTCGGTGTCAGCCTCCGCCGCTTGCCGTTGTCGGACCTGGAAGCCAACCGCGTGTGGTTGCACTGCTCGACGCTCGCGCTGAACCTGCTCGCTCTGCTCAACGACCTGATGTTCGGCATCGACCCGCCCGGACATCTCCCGCGCCGCCGCCAGGCGAAGTTCGTGCGAAGGATGCTGCTGTGCGTTCCCGCCCGCGTCATCCACCACGCCCGGCGGATCATTCTGCGCCTTCCCGCCGGACTCGTCTCCGCGCCCGCGTTCCAAGCGGCGTACACCGCCGCGCGCGGCCTCGCGCCGCCACCACTGGTCGCCTGACCGCTTACGACAACTCGGTCGCCGTGCCCACCGCGACTGCCCCTGCCCGCACCCAGGTCGAGCGACGCTCGATCACCGCGCTGACGCCACTGGCACGCCCACCACCGCCACCAGCCTGACCCCAGCGCTGCCCCGAAGACTCACACCAACCTCGAC
>DASYAP010000320.1:0-44079 GCA_036501265.1 Solirubrobacteraceae bacterium
ACTCGCGCAGTACTCCCCACCTTTCCTCCTCTTCCAAAGGGATCAGAGGCACGTCAAGCGTGTGGCCGTAGCGCTCGAGCGCTCCCGGCCTGAACAGCACGTCCGCAAAATCCTGGGGCACCAGTACGACGTTGTTGTGGTCCCACTGGATGGCGCCGTTGTCGCCCTGAATATCCCAGGATCCATCGATTGTGGTGTTGATCTCGGGGCCGCCACGGGACACCCAGCTGCCGGAATAGGACACGAAAGCACCGTCTTCGGTTTCAAAGTCGACGATTGCATTCGCGTTGCCTCGGAACCAGCTCCAGGACGGGTTGTAACTATGGGCCCGCACCCTAACCGGCTCGAGGCCAAATACGCCGCGCATGAAGTCGAAGTGATGGATCGTCTGGTCAACGATCAGGGGTTCGTCCATCAATTCGCGGAAGCCCGGAACGTGCATTTCCTTGAAGAGACGGCCGTGAACCGCTCCGATCCGGCCGACGGCGCCTTCGTCGACGAGGCGCTGAACGGTGCGCGCCCCTCGTCGGAAGCGAAATGTCTGCGAGACCATGACCTCCCGTCCGGCGCGTTCGCCCGTCTCGACGATCGTTCTCGCTTCACCGAAGGTCGGAGCGAGCGGCTTCTCGATGAGGCAATGAAGGCCGGCCTCAAGGGCTTCTATCGCAACCGGCGCGTGTGCCTCTGGTGGTACGACGACGAGTGCGGCATCCGCGTCACAGCTCACCAGCGCTTCGCTCAGCGAGGAAAATCGGCGCTCAGCGGGGAGCGCGACAGAATCCGCAACGCGGTGGAGCGCCTGGTCGTCGAGGTCGGCCAGCGCCTCGAGCTTGGCCCACCGGGACTCGGTTAGCACCTTCGCCCAGCCGGTGCCCCAGAAGCCAGCCCCAGCTTGAATTACACGAAGCTCAACCATTTCTCTCCCTTCGATACTTCCGTGGGGACTCCGTCATTTACTCCTCGGGGACCGGCGGGTCTTCATACGAGCGGACAGACGCGAACCTCCCGTTCTGCACGCGTACCACATTCACTCCGCGGACTCGATAGCGCCTGCCGGCCGTGTCGACAAAGGCGGCGTCGAACTCAAGCGCCGACGAGTCGCCGCGAGGGAACTCCTGGACGATCTCGACCTCGAGGCCCGGATAGTTGCGCGCGTGCTCCTCGTACATCTTCCGTATCTCGTCATGGCCACGCCTAAGACCGTCTGGGCCCTCGTAGACTCCGTCGGGCTGGTAGTGGTCCACCACCTCGTCGATGGCGCGGCGGCACTCCGCGGCCCAATACGACTCTGAGACCATCCGCGGAGTATCAGTCATGCCAGGTCTCGACCTCGTAGTACGTGAAGCCGTGGTCCTTGGCGGTCTCCTCGGCGCCGTAGTTGAACCCAATTCCCGGGTTGCCGGTGGGGTATGCGTCGTCCGTCGCCGCTGTGACTTCGACGCCGTTGATGTACCCCTTGATCTCGTTGCCGATTATTGTGGCCTCGATCACATCCCCATCCTTGACACCAAATTCTGCACCGTTCTTCCTGCAAAGTGACGTCCAACCTCCGAGCGGTCCCTCCCACCTTACGATCTCTGCATAGCCCTCCTCGGTCTTCAGGGCTCGGAAGAAGACTTCGTACCCTGGAATTCGGTGAGGAAGCAGGGTGCTACGAAGGCGTAGTTCGACCTCGTGGTATCGGTCGCCCGTTTGGTTACGGCTGAGCACGACCGCCTTGGCGTGTTGATTCCTGCCCCATGTCCCTTTCAGTATTGCGGTCGGGTCGTTGTAGTCACCCTCTGGCGCCGCGATGTCGTCGCCCTGTTCGGTCCGGCGTTCCGCGACCACCATGGGGATCGATTCCCCGTAGGCCAGTCCATCCTCAATGAGTATGTTCGCCCAATCGATCCCATCGTCCCTGCCGTTCAGCCAGACTCCACCTTCAGAGATGGGATTCTCGTTGGCCGGGAAACGCGTCGTGTAGCCCCTGATGGCTAGGACGTTCTCGGGCTTGCCGATGCGGTTTGCGGACATATTGGCGGCAACCTCCTGACGGGTGTTAATCTACCGGGGGGCGGATCATAACGTACGCCTGTCCGTACAGCAACTGCCCGCGTTGACTCAAGTTGACACGGAGACACGGATCGGCTGGGGTCCGATCTGACATCCTGTCCGTACATCTCCGTGCGAGCAACCCGGAATTTAGTTTCCGAATTCGACCGCGCAATGCGCAAAATTTTTCGTAGCTAGGTCTCATCCGTGCTTCGCCAAAAGTCGCACCGGGAGGCTGGCCACTCCACGCTCCTGACGGGTAAACATCCGTTCGATCGGCCCGGCGACTTCATACTCGGGCACCCGCCGAAAGAATTCTTCGAACGCAATCCGCGACTCCATTCGAGCCAACGGAGCTCCAATGCAATGGTGGATGCCTTCCCCAAGGGCCATGTGATGTACCGCAGACCGGCGAAGATTGAGGACGTCGGGATCAGCAATTCTCCGTTCGTCTCGGTTCGCGGACGCCCAGAGCAGAATGAGCCGGTCTCCGGCGGCGATCACGGTGTCGTGCATCTCCACATCGCTCGCCGCGGTCCGGGCGAGCCACTGCACAGGCGTTTCGTACCGAAGTAACTCTTCGATGGCGACTGGAATCAGCTCAGGGCTGTGGGCCATTTCCTGACGCTCGCCTGGCAGTGGTTCCAGCAGTAGGAGCGAATTCGAAATGAACGTGGAGGTAGTGTGAATTCCTGCTACGAGGAGAATACGAGTCATTCCGTCAACCTCTTCTGGCCGCATTCGTCCGGCATTCAGGGCTAGGGCCATCGTGCTCAGGAGGTCGTCACGCGGAGATCTGCGCCGCTCGACGATCGCCGCATCGATGTAGCCTCGCATCTCTTCCGCCGCTAACCAAACGTCGTCCTGCACCGCCACTTCTTCGGGTATCCGCTCGACCATGCGGACGAACCAGTTTTCGATCAATTTGTGATCGTCGAGTGGGATCCCCCAGAGTTCGCAGATGACGGTCAGCGGCAACCGCTGGGCGAACTGCTGTGCCAGATCACCGCCTCCTTCCTCGACGAGAATGTCCAATAGTTGGATGACAGAGGCTCGAACGAACGGTTCGAGCGAGCTGATCCGCCGGGGAGTGAAATCTCTGTGGAGGATACGTCTGAGCTCGTCATGCCGCGGCGGATCCATGTCTAGGAAGTCGCCTGGACCGAGCGTGTAATCGTCGACATCGATGTCGACACCACGACGGCTTACGAACCGCTCCCAATCACGTGCCACCGCTTGAATGTCGCCGTACCGCGACAGTACCCAGAGTTCACGTTCCTCATTGCGGAAGAGAGGAGCCTGATCGCGGAGGTGGCGGTACAGAGGATACGGATCTTCGTAGAACCGCAGTGGGTCGTAAGTAAATGCGCCGCGAACGCTGCGTTCTCTCATTGGTCTGCTGGGAACACCGACTTCTAGGTCGCCGAGCCCGTGTTCACCCCCCGCCTTGTGCCCGGAGGAATGAAAACGCCTCACGAGCCAACTGGTCCTCGCTCTCGAACAGCTTGCGCCAAATCCGAGTGGCAGCTGCAAGGTTCGGCAGAAAGTTGCCGAACGCCTCGACCGTCAGCCAGCCGTCGTACCCGATCTCACGAAGTGCTTCAAACGTCGGATCCCATACGACGCTTCCGGTTCCGGGTACACCTCGGTCATTCTCGGACACGTGGACGTGCGCGATCCGGCTTCCCGCGCGCTTGATCGCATCAGCCGGATCCTTCTCCTCGATATGAGCGTGGAAGGTATCTAGATGGATGCGACAGCACGGATGGCCGACCTCATCGACGAACCGGATGGCCTGATCGAGTGTGTTGAGGTGATAGAGCTCGAATCGGTTGACGACCTCCTCCGCGAGCATCACTCCCACCTCGTCGGCGTACTCGGCGACACGCTGAAGGTGGTCGACGCTGCGCTTCCACTCCTCTTGCGTTGGACCAGCTCCTGTAAAAACTCCAAGCGCGACCTGATGGGGACCGCACAAGAGGGGCGATCCGACCGCGGCGCAGCAGTTGAGGACGGCCCGCATGTGCTCATAGGCGGCTTTCTGGACCGCTCGATCCGAGCTCAGTGGGTTGTGCTCTGGCGCGATTACAGTGTTGGCGGTGCGCTCTAGTCCCAGCGCGTCTAGACGACGGGACCAGCGCGCCCACTCTCCCTCGTCGAGTTCGAAGATCGGAACCTCGACGCCGTCATAGCCGATTCGCTTCAAAGACTCGAGCACCGGCAGGAGCCCTTCGTCCATACGGTCCGCCCAGAGATAAAGGTTGACCCCCAGCTTCATCGCTCTGCTTGTCCAGAGGATGGAGCTGGTTTTCCCCGACTCGTGCGTCGCAGCACGGGATTTGCTCCGTCGTCAGGACGCGCTCAGCGCTCGCCAGCTGGAGAGAATGCGAGCAAGGTTCTTCATCACACCGCTGGTCTGTGTTCGAGCTCCTGGGGAGTCTCGGGCCGCAGAACTGCCGCTTCGCCGGCATGGATGAGCCAGTCCTCCTTCCCCGCCAGGCGCATCGCGATTAGGACCACGACTCCCACGACGGCCCAACCGATGAAGACCCACAGCCCGTACTTGGTAGGGGCGGGGGGAAGTGGAACCACGGACTTGTACTGGACAAAAATCAAGGCAGCCGTAACCACCAGGGGGAATAGGAGATGTAGCACCCAGTTGAACTGAGACCGTCGTTCGCGCCAGAAATAAACTCCGGTTGCGATACTCGCCGAGGCGTAGATCAGGACTATCGCAAAGCTGAGCGCAAAAGCGTAGAAGCCAAAACCCGTCAGCGGGTTGTAAAGGATCCCATAGATGATGCCGGCGGCCACGAGGGCGACGATTAGCTCGGTGACAACCGTCCCCACGGGGGTCTTGTACTTCGGGTGGACATACTTCAACTGTTTGGGCAGCGCCCCCGCGTTAGCCATTCCAAACCACATACGGGTGCTCTGATTGAACAGCGCGAGCGCCCCTGCAAAGCCGGAGTTCCACAAGGCGACTAGCAGAATGATGTCAGCACCGTGCCAGTAGCGGTGCGCCAAAGTCAGCAACGGGTTGTTCGTAGCCACCCCAAACGTCGCCGCGTGATCCGTTCCCCATCCGACAAGCACCGCCCAGGTGAACAACGAAAATAATAGTCCGAGAGCTAGGACTGAGCCCCACATCCCGATTCCGATGTTGCGATTGGGGTTTTCGGTTTCCTCGCCTAGTGAGGCAACCGACTCCCATCCCGTGTACGCGACGACCGAGAAGACCACTGCGAGATAGATTCCATGCGTAGTCGGCGACGAGCTGGGATTGAACCCCGAGAGATTGAACCCACCCTTTCCTGGACTCGCGATGCTCCAGATCCCGAGAGCCATCATGATAATTATCTCGACCGAGCCGGTAATCAACAGAAGGCGCCCGCTGAGCTTGATACCGCGATACGAAACAAGCGCGCAGAGCGTCACGCCTCCAAGGACCCACACCCACCAAGGAAGCGAAAAACCGTAGTTGGCCTTAAAGAACTGATCGGATATATAACCGACAAGCCCAAGAACAAGACCGGGCAAAAGCGGGGTGTACAAGGCGTACAGCCAGGCGATGAACCAGCCCCATCGAGGATGAAGTCCTCGGCTTATCCAAGTGAAAAACCCCCCAGCTGATGAGAGATATCTCGCAATCTGGGCAAGCGTAACCGCCAGCATCACCATGATCACCACGCCGACGATGTACGCGAAGGGCGCGGCGCCAACCGCGAGTGCCACCGTGGCCTGCACGAAGAAGAACAGGGTGAACGCAGGCGCGGTTTCAGTGATGCCCTGCATTAACGCTTCCGGAAGGCGCAGGGCACCCCCCTCGAGCCGCGTCTCGGCGACCAGCACCTCGTCAGGCGCGCCCCCTTCTCTCGAAGGTGTCACCTCCGAAGCACTTCCAGTCTGCTGCATTTCTCTCCTCCTATGCAGATCCCACTAGGGGCCCATAGCCGCTGGCGACCACTGATCCGACACCGCCAACGATTTCCGGGGTTGAAAACTGAGGTGTGACCGGGGAAGAAGAAACGGAGACATCGATCCGCATCCGGTCGCTGCGGAGCCACGCCTGGTAGCAGTCGAAGGGCCGGAGATTCCGATCCCAGCTAATCGATTCGACAAACATCAGCGGCGCGCCTATCGGAACCTCGAGAACCCTGGCGAGTCGTTCCTCCGCGCGAACGGACTCCAGCATTCGGCGACCGCCGGCGGTTTCGGTGTCTGCCCGCTCTTTTAGCCGTTGGTAGAGCGACTCATTCGGATCATCCAGCGGGAGTACGAGCTCGGCTAGTCCCGGAGGCAGGTGATTCACGACGTACATCGCGACGAGGCCATCGACCGACCGGATCCGCTCCAGGGTGCCGCCCTGCGGCCCGGCGAGCCCGAGCGCAGAGGTGGCCCACGGTGGGAGCGTTCCTCGCACGATTGCGCGCAGGACGACCGATGTGACGACTCGGCCCATCCGCGCAAACTCCTCCTCGAAGAATCCGGCCGATGACTGCAGAAGCCACGACCTGGGCTCCGACTCCGCGACGAATGTTCCCTGTCCCTTCCGTCGCTGGACGAGCCCTCTCTGCTCCAGTCGACCCAGAGCTTGGCGTATCGTCGTCCGGGAGAGGCCCAGTTGTCTGGAGATCTCCGGCTCAGACGGGAGTCGAGTTCCGGGCTCCCACCGTCCGGACATGATCTCCTGCTCAAGCAGCTCCGAGAGCTGAAAGTAATACGGAACAGGCGACTGGCGGTCGATCTGAGTCGACGGCAGCTTCGCGGGCCTTGGAAGCATCGGTTCCTACCGACGAGAAATTAGTCCGGACAGGATGACGAGGGATCATGCATGGCCGCGACTTCCCTGTCAAGTCCGGCTTACCCGCGTTGCGTGGGCATAATGCATTCCAGGCTGTCCGTACAGGACGATGTATACTCCCCCGGCGCTTTGAGTATCAAGCGGACTGAAGCACGACCGCATGAAAACCCCCAACGGCCAGCAAGCGGCGCGAGTGACTGCCGGTGGGCCGGGCCGGCGGCGGCGGCGCGCACAACAAGGTCGTAATCGCGCCGTGCGGAATGGGTCGGCTTCTAGGAGTTCGGGGTGACGGCTGACGTCTTAAGGGTCGAGCCCGTCTTGCAGGAGGTCCGCGCCCGCGTTCTGCGAGCGTACGGCTGGGAGATCGGGAGGGAGCGACAGGACCTCGTCACGCCCGCGCTAGTACTCGACCTGGCAGCCGTCCGTCGGAACGTAGCCAAGATGGCCGAGACGCTGAAATCGCTGGGCAGCGCTGCACTGCGGCCACACGTGAAGGTCCACAAGAGCCCGGAACTGGCCCGGATGCAAGTCGAGGCGGGGGCCATCGGCCTATCGACGGCGACCGTGTGGGAGGCGATGGTGATGGTCCAGGCGGGACTGGACGGCGTGTTCGTGGTGAACACAGTCGCGGGCCACCACAAGCTTGCAGCGCTGGCAACACTCGCCCGCCAAGCCGAGGTGATGGTCGCAGTCGATGATGCGGAGAACGGCGAGACGCTCGCCGAGGTCGCGCGAGCTGCCGGGAGCACACTCGACGTACTCATAGAGGTCGATACCGGAATGGATCGAGCTGGCGTCGATTCCGTCGAGGAGGCCATAGCGCTCGCCGATCGGCTGACGCACCTGGATGGCGTGCGGCTGACTGGCGTCACTGGGTATGAAGGCCATTGCTCACTCACGCCGGACCGCGAGCTGCGTCACGAGCGCCAGAAGGCGGCCATGCGGTTTCTCGTCGGGGTGGCTGACTCGATCCGCGCTGCTGGCTTTCCTTGCGACATCGTCTCGGCAGGTGGGACTGCGACGTGGGACTGGACAGCAGCGTTCCCCGGGGTTACCGAACTTCAGGCGGGGTCCTACGCTCTCATGGACAACTTCCACGGCGAGATGGTTGCAGACTTCGAGCAGGCCGTCACTGTCCTCTCCACCGTGGTCAGCCGGCGTTCCGACCGCATTGTCATGGATGCCGGTAACAAGTCGATAGGCGCTCCCGCCCTGGCATCAATCCGTGGTCACAATCTGCCGGTTCTGCGCTCGGATGAGGAGCATGGAGTCTTCGTAGCGACCGGGGAGGTCACGCTCGAGGTCGGCGACGTCGTCGAGCTTGTGCCGGGTTACACGCCGGGCACCGTTAACTGGTATGACGCCTATCACGTTGTCGAGGACGACTGCGTCGTTGACATATGGCCCATCGTTCCTCGGGGCCCTGGCCATATCGGACTCTTGCGATGACCAACTCGTCGCCCCGATTTGTAGACAAGGGCGTCGTTGTCACAGGAGCAGCGCAGGGTTTGGGGCGGGCGGTTGCGCAGGGGTTCGCCGCTGAGGGTGCCGGAGTCGTAATGCTCGACGTAGAACCTGAGACCCTCGACGGCGCACTCCAGAGCATTCGGCGAACCAGCGGGCGCGTCGATGCCGTCGTCGGAGATGTCAGTCGCCGTGAAGACGTCGTCCGAGCCATCGAGCTCGCAGCTGAGCGCTTCGGCCATCTCGACGTTGCCGTCCAGGTTGCCGGGATTGCGGAGTTTTTTCCCTTTCTGGAATTTCCTGAGGAGAGCTGGCGGCGGATCCTCGAGGTCAATCTGAATGGGACGTGGTACCTCGCTCAGGAGGCGGCCCGGGCGATGGTGCGACAGGGATCCGGAGGCGCGATCACGATCACCGCGTCAACAAACGCCTTTCAACCGGAGGCCGGCGGACTTGCCTACAACACGTCGAAAGCCGCGCAGGTCGCGGTCATGCAGACGGCCGCGCTCGAGCTTGCTCGGCACGGCATCCGTGTGAACGCAATCGCCCCCGGGGTTATCAACACGCGCCTTGCGGCGTTCGTGGTCGACCATCCGGTGCAGTCGAAGGTATTCCTCGAACGCATTCCGATGGGCCGTTTCGCCGAACCCGAGGAGATTGCGCGCTCGGTCCTCTGGATGTGCTCGGAGGACGCTTCTTATCTCTCAGGCGAGCTGGTTGTCGTTGACGGAGCGATGTCCGTCGGGTTACCCTTACCCGGCGGTCCCGACGTGTCGCCGGCGACTGCTATTTCGGCGCAGGTGAGGGAAAAGGAATGACGTCGCGCGAATATACAACCAGGAGGTGAGAACTTGCAGTCACCCGCTGAGGACATACGAAGCATGAGCATTACGCCACCCCCTGCACCGCTCCCGATCAGCCAGATTGCGATCGTCGTCAAAGACATCGACGAAGGTCTCGAGCGGTACCACCGAACGCTCGGATGGGGACCCTGGAACGTTTATGAGCACAAGCCTCCAGCGCTGCATGACACCTTCCTCCACGGGCGGCCCACTGATTTCACGATGGTCGGAGCCGAGGCCCACGTCGGCGAGATCGTCGTCGAGCTGCTGCAGCCGGAGGATGGACCGAGCATTTACAAGGAGTGGCTCGATTCCCACGGCGAGGGGCTGCACCACATCGCGGTCATGAGGCCGAACCCCGCCGAGTCGGAGGCGACGAGGCGGCGATTCGAGAGCTTCGGCGCTGGGATCCTGATGGAGGGCCGCATCGGCGAGACCATCCATTTCTACTACCTGGACACGGAGCCGCTACTCAAGGTCATCATTGAATCGGGTACTGGGCATGCGGTTGATCTGACCCCGGTCCGCGTCTATCCATAGCCGAGCGAGAGAGCCCAGTTGAGGATCCTCGCCGTCGGCGACACGTACATGCCTCCGCGCTACTTCGCTGAGGCATTTGCGGACCTCGAAGACGCGCACGAGGTCGAGATCACCCAAATCGACTCCACGCGCCCGTTCGCTCCATCAACACCGTCCGAACGGAAGCTGCGCGAGTATCAGGGATCCCCCTCTGAGCTCGTGGAATGGATGACAAGCGTCGACGTCCTCGTCATTCAGGGCGCTCCCGTCACAGATCAGGTGCTCGATGCCTCACCGAGCCTCCGGCTGGTCTGTTGCGCCCGTGGCGGACCCGTTAACGTTGACGTGGACGCCGTAAGCGCACGAGGTCTCCCCCTCGTCAACACTCCGGGTAAGAATGCCGAGGCGGTCGCGGATCTGACACTCGCGTTCCTCGTAATGCTTGCGCGTCGCCTCCCCAAAGCGCAGCAGTTTCTTTACGAAGGTAATCGAGTGGAAGACACTTGGGAGGGGGCAAGATTCCTCGGAAGTGACCTCCGGCGCCATGTGCTTGGGATCATCGGGTACGGACAGATCGGTCGGCGCGTCGCCCAGCGTGCCGTTTCGTTTGGGATGACCGTGGTCGCTTACGATCCCGTCGTTGCCGTAGGCGATAACGACGGTGTCAGCCAGGTCTCGACTCTAGATGAGCTCCTCGCGTGCAGCGACTTTGTCTCGCTGCACGCTCGAGCGACATCCAAGAACCAGGACCTCATCGACGCCGCCACGCTGTCAACGATGAAGCGAGGTGCGTGCCTCATCAACACGGCGCGGGAGACGCTCGTGGACGAGGATGCACTGGACGCCGCGCTGTCGTCGGGCCGTCTCGCCGGAGCGGCCCTCGATGTCTTGCGGCCAACTGCGGGACAAGGACGACATCGCCTGCTGCGTCACGAAAACGTTGTCCTAACTCCGCACGTGGGCGGCGCAACCCACGAGACGCTCCTTCAGGGCGCCGAGATGATCGCTGCCGAAATCAAGCGCTTCGCAGCGGGCAAGCGGTTGGTAAACGTCCTCAATCGGGCGCAAGCGGCCGCATGAGCGACGAGCTGCTCCTCGCGATTGACGCCGGCACAGGGAGCTGTCGAGCCGTCATATTCACTCCGGACGGCACACAGCTCGCAATCTGCCAGCGCGAGTACGCCCATCCTCAGCTTCCGGGAGTGCCGGGCTCCCAGGCATTCGACACTGACACGAACTGGAGCCTGATATGTGAATGCGTTCGCGACGCACTCGAGCTATCGGGGCGACCGAGCGATGCGGTCAAGGCCGTGAGCGCGACCAGCATGCGGGAAGGAATGGTGCTCTATGACGCGAGAGGACGCGAAATATGGGCGTGCCCGAACGCGGACTCGCGCGCGAGCGAGGAGGCCGATGAACTCGTCCGATCGGGCGCCGCACAGCAGATTTACGATCGAGCCGGGGACTGGGTGGCGATCACGGCGCCCGCGAGATTTCTGTGGATTGCACGCCACCAGCCCGAGATCTTCGCTGCGATCGCACACGTCGGGATGCTCGGCGACTGGATCCTCACCAAGCTCTCGGGCGCCTTCGTCACTGATGCGTCGCTTGGATCGAGCTCGGGAATGTTCGACCTGGCGGATCGCGACTGGTCGGACCACGTGCTCGAGCTTTGTGGCCTCGAGCGGTCGGTGTTCCCTCCCATTGTCGAGTCCGGCACTGTTGTCGGCACAGTCGCAGCGGAAGCTGCCGCCGCAACGGGACTCAGCGAGGGAACGCCCGTCGTTGCGGGTGGCGCCGACACTCAGCTTGGCCTGCTTGGCATCGGTGTTACACAGCCCCGTCGCGTAACGATCGTCGGAGGCAGTTTCTGGCAGGCGACGGTCGTTCTCGACGAGCCGCTGATCGACCCAGAAGCACGCTTGCGCACGCTCTGTCACACAGTCCCTCAGCGGTGGATGATGGAGGGAATCGGGTTCTACTGCGGGATCGTCATGCGCTGGTTCCGCGACGCGTTCTGTGAGCTTGAGGCGCTGGAGGCGCAGGCGACCGGCGAGGACCTATACGCGATCATGGAGCGCAAGGCGCGGGACTTGCCTCCCGGCGCAAACGGCGTGTTCGGAATCTTCTCGAACGTCATGCGGGCTAGCCGCTGGGTGCACGCCTCGCCGGGCTTCGTTGGCTTTGACGTTGGCAACCCCGGGCGCGCCGGTCGGGTCGAGTGTTTCCGGGCAATTGAAGAGAGCGCAGCCTATGTCACCCGCGGCCACCTGGAGATAGTCCACGAGGTCGCTGGGATAGACGTTTCGGAAGCGGTACTCATCGGTGGAGCGGCAAAGGGCGGACTGTGGCCGCAGATCGTCGCTGACGTACTCGCCATTCCGATCCAGATCCCGAAGGTGAAGGAATCCACCGCGCTCGGCGCAGCGATCTACGCGGGTGTCGGCGCTGGGATGTATAGCGACGCAGGCGAGGCGGCGTCACGACTCGTTCGCTTCGAGCGCGCCTGCGAGCCGGATCCCGGCGCAAGTGCTTCCTACCGCGAGCTGTACGACCAGTGGCTCGAGCTCTACGCCCGCAGCCTCGAGATCTCTGAAGCCGGCCTCGCTCGCCCACTGTGGCGCGCGGCCGGCACCTGAAACACGAAAGGAACCGCGATGCCCGAAGCCGACGACAAGCAGGAAAAGGCGTTCCACGCCGACATTCCGGCCCCCGACCAGGGCTTCTTCCTAAGGGGATCCGGTGGCTACGACTGGGGGATGAAGAATCGGCTCGCCCGCATCTTCCGACCGGATACCGGCCGCACGGTGATGCTCGCAATCGACCATGGTTACTTCCAAGGACCCACTACCGGGCTCGAGCGCGTCGATCTGAGTATCGTGCCGATCGCGCCGCACGCCGACGCGCTGATGTTGACCCGTGGAATGCTGCGCTCGACGATACCTGCGACCTTCCGCGGCGGCATCGTCATGCGGGGTAGCGGCGGGCCCAGCATCCTCAAGGAACTCTCGAACGAACGCGTCGCACTGGACATGGAGGACGCCGCGCGCATGAACGTGCACTGCGTCGCGGTGCAGGTGTTCGTCGGCGGAGAGCACGAGACGCAGTCGATTGAGAACATGACGAAGCTCGTCGACGGCGGCTACCGGTATGGCATCCCCGTGCTCGGCGTAACGGCGGTTGGCAAGGAGTTGACACGCGATGCGCGCTACCTCGGGCTGGCCACGCGGATCTGCGCCGAGCTGGGCGCCCAGATGGTCAAGACGTACTACGTCGAGGAAGGCTTCGAGCAAGTGACGGCCGGTTGCCCGGTGCCAGTCGTGATGGCTGGCGGCAGGAAGCTGCCGGAACTCGATGCGCTCCAGATGGCATACCGCGCCATCCAGGAAGGCGCCGCCGGCGTCGATATGGGTCGCAACATCTTCCAGTCTGAATCGCCGGCCGCGATGATCCGTGCGGTCGCCGAGGTGGTGCACGAGGGCGCACGGCCGGGTGACGCGTACGAGCTCTTCCAAGACCGTTCGCGCGCCGCGGTACCTGCCTGATGCAAACAACCGCGCAAGCGCTCATCGAATACGGCCCGAATCTCAGCGTCGGGATTCTGAGCGCCGACCTGCTGCGCCTCGGCGATGAACTTGGGGCACTCGATGAGGCCGGCGTCGAGCTGGTCCACGTCGACGTGATGGACGGTGTCTTTTGCCCGCATACCACCGTCGGCCCTCCGGTCGTAAACGCGCTACCCAACCGGTTCGTAAAAGACGTCCACCTGATGGTCGACGAGCCGCTGCAGAAGGTGCACGCCTACGTCGAAGCCGGTGCCGGCATCCTGGTCTTCCACGTAGAGTCGACTCGTCATCCGCATCGGGTGCTTCAGAGCCTCGGGGGCAAAGGCCTGGTCCGCGGCGTGGCGCTCAACCCGGGCACGCCGGTGGAGACCATTACGCCGCTGCTCGATGAACTGGAGCTCGTCCTCTTGCTGGGCGTCAATCCCGGCTGGGGTGGGCAGTCGTTCATCCGCTCAACGGAGGGGCGCGTCGGTGAGCTCCGCACGCTGGTCGACGGGCGCGAAATCGCGATCGGCGTCGACGGTGGCATCACCAAGTCGAATGCCGAGCAGATCGCATCGCTCGGCGTCGACATCCTGGTGACCGGGAGCGCTATCTACGACGGCGCCGAACCGGCCAACAACGCACGCGAGATGTTGGAGTCGATCAGCCGTGGGCGAGGCCGTGTCGGCATAACGCCATGACCCGCGTCGCGATGGTCACCGGTGGCGGCACGGGCGTCGGGGCGGCCGCGGCACGCCTACTGTCCCGAAACGGCCTTGAGGTCGTTCTCGTCGGCCGCCGGCGCGAGCCGCTCGAGATCATGCGGGCGGAGCTCGGTGGTCGGACGCTCACGCTAGCCGCCGACGTCGGCGACCCGGCTGCGCCGCGGCAGATCGTCGACGAAGCGCTAGGCGCGTTCGGGCGGATCGACGTGATCGTGAACAACGCAGCGGTGATCCGGAACGGGCCTTTTGAGTCATTCGACCGGGCGTTGTTTGACCAGCACTACGCGGTCAACGTCGCTGGTCCGTTCTTTTTGCTCTCCGCCGCGTTGTCAGCGCTGCGCCAGTCCCCCGACGCGGCTGTGGTGAACATCAGCTCCTCCGTCGGGTCGATCGTAAAGCCCGGCAACATACTCTACGGCTCGACCAAGGCGGCTCTCGAATATCTCACGCGCGCGTGGGCATTCGAGCTCGCGGCCGACCGCATCCGAGTGAATTGCATCGCGCCAGGACCCGTCGACACACCGATTCACGCGACCTACAGCGACGACCTCGACGCCACGTACGCTGACCTCGCGCGTCGCATTCCGCTGGGACGGATGGGACACGTCGACGACATCGCCGCCTGGGTATGGCTGCTCGTCGAACCGGATACGACGTGGACCACCGGCAACATCGTCCACGTCGACGGCGGGCAGGTGCTCGGCCTTCCTGAGGCCGCGGGCGGCTGAAGAAGTTCAATCGTCCCTGGCTGCTGCCGGGGGCGCTGGCACGATAGCCGACCGACGTCGTTAGGCCTCGCCGGCGCGCTTGTACTGCTCGTCGATGGCGATGATGTGCTCGCGCATCCGATCCGCTGCGAGGTCCGGGTCCCCGTCGCGGATCGCCTCGTATATCCGCGTGTGGTCCTCGATGTCCCAGCGTCGGAAGTCGCCCTCTTCGTACAAAGCAGGTGCGCGCTCAATCATCAGTTCAATAAACGGTCGCATGACGCCGGCTAGCACCTCGTTGTGCGCTGCCTCCGCCACCGCAAGGTTGAACCCCGTCGCCGGTCTGAGTGCGTCCTTTGTAGGCGCATCGAGCGCACGTTTGAGGTCATCGATCGTCTCTGCGATCTGCTCGAGATCGGCATCGGTACGTCGCTGGGCCGCAAGTCGCGCGATCTCCACCTCGACCACCAGCCGAGCCTCAATGAATTCGCGCGTGACGCCCTTCATCAATGCGCGCTCGAGCGCATCGGGCGTGCGGGCCTCATGGCTGTTGCGGTCTGCCACGAACATCCCCTGACCGTGGCGGATATCGACGGCACCCATCGCTGCGAGTCCATTGAGCGCCTCCCTGACCGTGGAGCGGCCCACGCCAAGCTCCTGCGTCAGCTCGCGCTCAGGGGGCAGTCGCGTTCCAGTGGGTAGATCCTGGATCGCCTCAAGCAGTTGTTGCGCCACGGTCTCGGCGAGCTTTTGACGCGACGCCGGCTTAAGCGACAAGTCAGGACGGACTTCAGTCCGGGACGTCACGGCCACGCGCCATCAAGATAGCTGGTCCAGTCATCGGCTCTCTGTTTCGTGTCGCCGATTCGCCGAGCTATGGCTTGAATCAGCGAGACCTCGATTCTATAGTCAGGTCATCATGTGGTCTGATGACCCTTATGCCTAAATCGTCGGAACCACTGGCTTGAGCGACGAGCCGCGGCATATGGTGGTCGGCTCCGGTTCGACCATGGGGCGAGACCAGCCGCTGATCGCCGACGCCACGGAGTGGAACGGCACGATCTACTTATCTGGCCGGGCCGATGTGGATCCAGCCACCCTGGAGGTCCGATCGGACGACTTCGCGCAACAGGCGAAGTCGGTGCTGCGCGACATTTTTCGGGTGCTTGAGGAGTGCGGTTCCGGCCCCGATCGCGTGCTGCGCGTTGAGTGCTATCTGGCGCGTCCGGCGGACTTCGACACATGGAACGCGGTCTTTGCTGAGTCCTTCCCGCGGTCGCGCCCTGCGAGAACCACGATCGTGGCCAGCTTCCCGGTCCCCGGGCTGTTGGTTGAGATCCAGGCGACGGCGGCGGTCGCACCGTGACGTCACAACGCAGCGCGATCGTCGTGGGTGCGGGCGTGGCCGGTCTTTGTTGTGCTTACTACTTGAGACATCGCGACTTCGAGGTGACCCTGATCGAGTCGAATCGCGTGGGGAGCGGCGCCTCGTGGGGCAACGGCGGATGGCTGTGCCCAGCTCAAGCGGGTCCGCTGCCGGAACCGGGCCTCACGCTTCATGGGCTGCGTGCGATGTTCAATGCCGATTCGGCGCTGTACTTCGCCCCGGCCAGCTCCCCGCAGGTGGCACCGTGGCTGCTGCAGTTCATCACGTACTGCAACGAGCGCTCCTACCGCCACGGCCTCGCGGCGTGGGCAAAACTCGGCGAGGGCGTGTTTGAGCTCGCGGAGGAGATGGCCGCGGATGGCGTCGAGTTCGAGCTCTACCGGCAGGGAGTGATCTTCGCCGCCCAAGCCCCTGCCGTGGCTAGCCACGAACTCCAGAAGCTAAAGCCGATGCGCCACCACGGCTATGACCTTCCAGATGACATCATCACCGGTTCTGAGCTGCACGAGCTCGAGCCCGCACTCTCGCCGATCGTGCAGGCCGGCTTTGAAATCCGCCAGCACTGGCACGTGCGACCGGACTCGTATACCCGCGGACTCGCAGCGGCGCTACGCCGAATGGGAGTGGAGATCATCGAGGCGGCGGAGGTCGTCGACTTCGTAACCGCCGACGGCCACCTCGCTGCGATCCGCACGGCCGCCGGGGAGTTCAGCGCGCAGGATTACGTGCTCGCTGCGGGCGCAGCGACCCAGCCGCTAGCGAAGATGCTCGGAGTCTCCTTCCCGATGCAGGCCGGGAAGGGCTACAGCTTCTTCGTCACTCCAACGGTCGTGCCTCGCCACGCGATCCTCCTTGGGGACGTGCACGTCGGTTGCACACCGCTGGGCGATCGGATGCGTATTGGCGGGACGATGGAGTTCAGCGGCCTCAACACGAGACTGGATCGTCGGCGTATCGACGCCACTATCCGGGACGCCCGCCGATCGTTCGTGGAATGGGCGACACCCGAAGTCGATCACGAATGGGCGGGGATGCGACCGATTACACCTGACGGGCTCCCGGTCTTAGACCTTGCGCCGGGCTATGACAACGTCTATCTGGCGACTGGTTATTCGATGCAGGGCGTCACGATCTGTGCCCCCGCCGGGCTGCAGATAGCCGAGTTCGTGAGCACCGGCAGGCGGCCAGAGATTCTTGACCCGTTTCGCGCGGATCGCTTTCGCGGACTGCGAGGCTGGCAATTGAGAAGCAACCACACCAACTCCCATGTCTGAGCCGACCTCGAAGCTGCGCGTCGCGATCATCGGCTCCGGGAACATCGGCACAGACCTCATGTACAAGGTCGAGCGCAGCGCGGTGCTCGAGGTTGCTGGTGTCGCCGGTATCGATCCGAATTCGGACGGCTTGGCGCTCGCCAAGCAAAGAGGTCATCCGACGACAGACCAAGGGCTCCCCGACCTGCTCAAGAAGGTCGATCGAATCGATCTCGCCTTCGACGCCACGTCCGCGAGGGCGCATGCGGCGCATGCCGCCCTGCTCGCTGACCACCGGATCGCGTCGGTCGATCTGACACCGGCGGCGCTCGGACCGGCAGTAATTCCAGCAGTCGATCTCGACGAGAACCTGGACGCCGCCGACATCAATCTGGTGACGTGCGGGGCGCAGGCCACGGTCCCGATCGTCGCGGCCGTCTCCAGGACAGCACCGGTGGAGTATGCGGAGATCGTCTCGACGATCTCGTCCTACTCGGCCGGGCCGGGGACGCGTCAGAACATCGACGAGTTCACGATCTCGACCGCGCGAAGCCTCGAGTCAGTGGGGCGGGCTGTCCGCGGGAAGGCGATCATCCTGCTCAATCCGGCAGACCCGCCCATCACGATGCGCAACACGGTCTACCTCGACGTCGCGAGCATCGAATCGGAGGAAGCTTCAGCCGCGATCGAGCGGATGGTCGAAGAGGTGGCGGCATACGTCCCCGGGTACAGGCTCACCGCGCCGCCGCTCGTCGACGACGGGCGAATCACGGTGCTGCTCGAGGTCGTCGGCGCCGGCGACTATCTACCCGTGTACGCCGGCAACCTCGACATCATGACGGCGGCCGCGATTCGCGTCGCGGAGCGCCACGCACTTTCGGTGGTCGTTGCATGAGCAGCGTCCGGATCATCGACACCACCGTGCGCGATGGGTCTCACTCGGTCGCGCACCAGTTCACGCCCGAGCAGGTGGCTACCGTCGCGAAGGGTCTCGACGAGGCCGGCGTCTGGGCGGTGGCGGTCGGTCATGGCGACGGACTCGGTGCCGCATCCCGTCAATACGGTTTCCCTGCCTATCCCGACGAGGAGCTGATCAGCGCCGCGTCCGCGGTGGTGCAACGGGCCCGCATCGCGGTCGCGCTCCTGCCCGGGATCGGAACCAAGCGCGAGCTCGAACTTGCTCGCGAGGCCGGCGCGTCCGTCGTGCGCGTCTCGACGGTGTGCACCGAGGCGGACATCGGCATTCAGCATCTCGCTCTCGCCCGCGAACTGGGGATGGAGGCACACAGCCACCTCAACATGGCCAGCGTCGCGGACGCCAAGCGCTTCGCCGAGGGCGGGCGAATCGTCTCGGACGCGGGAAGCCAGGCCGTCTACATCGTCGATTCTGCGGGCGCGCTGCTTCCGGACGGGGTGCGGGCCAGGGTGAATGCGCTTCGAGAGGTGCTCCCGCCCGGCGTGGCGATCGGAATGCACGCGCATAACAACCTCTCGCTCGCGGTTGCCAACAGCTTCGCGGCGGTACAGGAGGGCGCAACGATCGTCGACGTCACGCTCGCCGGCATGGGGGCCGGCGCGGGCAACTGTCAGATGGAGCCGCTCGTTGCGATCCTGGACCGTGTCGGCATCGACACCGGGGTGGACCTATGGCGGGCGCAGGATCTCGCCGACGGATACGTGCGCAAGGAGCTGATGCCGGGTCCGATCGACATCGACCGCTTCACCGGCACGCTCGGCTACGCCGGCGTACCAGCGAGCTTCCTTCTGCACACGCTCCGCGCGGGCGATCGCTTCTCGGTCGACCCGCGCAAGATCATCGTGGAGTTGGGCCGCCGGCACGCCGTCGTCGGACAAGAGGACATGATCATCGACGTTGCCGCCGCGCTGGCGGCAGCAGACGCGCAGTAGTGCTCGCCGTCATCGACGACGACCCCACGGGCGCCCAACAGGAGGCCGACGTCCCCGTGGTCGTCTCCTGGAGCGAGCCGCTGTTGCGTCGCGTCGCTCAGCGCCGCCCCCGTGCGGTTCACCTATTGACGAACAGCCGGGCGCTCGAGCCGGACAACGCATACCGGGTGGTTCGCGAGGCGGGAGAGGCAGCCGTCGCCAGCCTTTCCGGCGCGGACGTTGTACTTCGGGGTGACAGCACGCTGCGGGCTCACCTTCTTGAGGAATATCGCGGGTTACGGGACGCTGCGTTCGAGGGTCGCGACACCGCGCTCATGCTCGTCCCCGCGCTGCCCTCGGCTGGGCGGGTCACAGTTGATGGCGTCCACCAATTGCAGCGCAACGGACAGTCCACGCCACTCAATGAGACCGAGTACGCGCGGGACGGTGACTTCTCATACCGAAGCGCGCGCCTCGTCGACTGGGCCGAGGAGCGCTCCGGAGGCTACTTTGCCGCGACTCGCGGCTGTGAGCTGCATCTCGAAGAGCTTCGCAGCGGCGGACCCGAGGCGGTGATGGCCGCGCTGGGCCAGGTTGCGGCAAGAGCGCCGGCCGTGTTCGCGCCCGACGCCTGCACCGACGCCGATCTCGACATCATCGCCGCGGGCTTGCGTTCTGCGGTTGACGCAGGAACTCCGGTCATCGTTCGCAGCGCGCCCGCATTCGTGGGCCGGCTCGCCCACACGACCGCGCATGGCTTGGTCGCGGCACCGCGTGCGCATCGCGGCCTGCTCGTCGTCTGTGGGTCGTATGTCGGGACCACTAGCCGGCAGCTGCAACGCCTCGTCGCTCGCAGACCCAACACCCTGGTCGAGGTTGATAGCCGAAAGCTCGCCAGCTCCGATGCCGCAGTCACTGAAGCCGTTGCCGCGGTAAGTGAGCTGATCTCCTCGGGCGGACTCGCGATCGTGGCAACCTCGCGCGAGCGCGACCATCGCGGGCTGGCACACGGCGAGTCCATTGCTCGCCGCCTGGCGCGCGTGGTTGCCGAACTTCGGACGCAAGTCGACGTGGTGCTGTCAAAGGGAGGCATCACGTCGGCAGTAAATCTCAGCGACGGCCTCGGCGCCCAGGAGGCGGATGTGATCGGGCCAGTCGCGCCGGGGATCTCGCTGTGGAGAGTCATGACGCCCGAGGGCCGCCCGATGTCATACGTCGTCTTTCCCGGCAACGTGGGCGCCGACGACGCGCTGGCAGACGTGGTCGACATGCTTGCCCCAGAGCGATGATCGCCTCGTTTCCCGAGCTTCTGACGGATCGCCGGTCGCGGCGAGCCGCGTTGGGCGCCTTCACCAGCTACGACCTCGAGACCGGCACCGCGGTGCTCGCCGCCGCGCAGGAAGCCGGCGTGCCAGTCATCCTCCTGGTGAGCCGGGAAGCCTTCGCGGCGCCCGGTGGCGACCAGCTGTTGGCAGCATTAGTCGCGGTAGCCGACACCTCAGGTGTCCCCTGCTGCGTGCAGCTCGATCACGTTGGCGACCTTGAGCTGATGGAGCGCGCGCTCAGATTGGGGTGTGGTGCTGTGATGGCCGACGGCTCCAGGTTGCCGTTCGACGAGAACCGGGAGCTGGTTAGGCGCGCGGTCGCCCTCGCCACTGCGCATGGGGCTTATGTGGAGGCCGAGCTGGGACACGTGGCGGGAGGCGAGGACGTGGCCGAACGGGCACACTCCGGGCAGCTCACCGATCCGGACGAGGCCGCGCGCTTCGCCGCCGATACAGATGCTGCGTGCCTCGCCGTCTCGGTTGGAAACGTCCACGGAACGTACGCACCGCCGCCCCAGCTCGACTGGGCGCGGCTCGACGCTGTGCGCGATGCCACCCCGCTACCCCTCTCACTGCACGGAGCTTCGGGCATACCAGATGAGGATCTCCGGCGCGCGATCTCGATTGGCGTGGCGAAGGTGAACGTCAACACCGAATTGCGCGACGCATATCTCGCTGCCTCCGAGCGGCACATGCATGAGGCCCTGGACGGCTCCCGCCTCCTTGGCTTGCACGAGCGTCAGCGGGAGGCGGTGAGCGGCGTAGCTGCCCGCAAGCTTGCGCTCTACAACGGGACAGGAGCATGATTCGACGACTCGACCATGTGGCCGTCGCCGTGGCCGACACGGACCGCGCGCCCTCGCAAGTGCGAATCGAGTGCACCGAAATCAAATTCGAGGAGGACGTCGATGGCAACAGAGGCTGGCTCGACGACTGACAGGCTCGAGGCCGCGCGGAGCTTTATTGGCGCGCCTCGCAACGCCCCCCCCACTCCGGCGCTGATCATGGATTTACCCCGTGTGAGAAGCAACCTGCGCGAGATGGCCGAACGGATGGCTGGGCTGCCTGCAGCCCTTCGGCCCCACGCCAAGATCCACAAGAGCCCGATCCTGGGTCGCATGCAGATTGAAGCCGGCGCGATCGGGCTGACCACCGCGACAGTGTGGGAAGCGAGCGTAATGGTGGACTCCGGGCTGTCCGACATCCTGGTCGCAAACCAAGTGGTCGGTCCAGTGAAGGCGGCGGAGTTGGCACGAATAGCGGGACTCGCGCGCGTACTGGTGACCGTGGACAGTGCGACGAACGCAGATGAGCTCTCTGCCGCAACCCAGCGCGCGGGCAGCGAGATAGGCGTGCTGGTTGAGTTCGACGTGGGTCTCCACCGTGCCGGCATCCGAACCCACCAGGAAGCTGTGGATCTCGCAGAACACATCGGGCGACAGCCTGGGTTGGAGCTAGCCGGAGTGTTCGGGTACGAAGGTCACTGCATGCTTGAGCCCGACCGCGAGGTGCGCGTCAGAAAAACCTTGGCGGCGAATGCCGCGCTGCTCGAACTCGCTGACGAGTTCGAGCGTCGCGGCTTGCCGACTGGGATCATCGCGGCCGGCGGGTTCGGCACCTGGGACATCACAGGCGCCAACCCACGCATCACCGAGATACACGCCGGCTCTTACATCTTCACCGACGCGTTTCACCGGAATCTCGTTCCGGGGTTTGAGGTGGCGCTCACGGTCCTTTCGACGGTCGCCTCGAGAACCGGCCAGATGGCCGTACTCGACTGCGGGCGTAAGTCGATCGGCATCGATCGCACGGTTCCTGAGCTGGTGGGCGACGTGGGCAGGATCCGCTTCGAGCACGGCGAGCACTTCATCCACGAAGAGCACACCGCTATAGAGCTGGCCGCCGACCTCCAGGTGGGCGATACCGTCGAGCTGATGCCGGGCTACGGTCCCACGACCGTCAACCTGTATGACATCTATTACGTCGCCGACGGCCCCCAGATCGTGGACGTATGGCCGGTTTGCGCGCGCTATGGCAGCCAGACCGCGGGCATCGGAGCGTGAGGCCTCATGGTGAGCGTTGAAGAGTTCGAGCGGATCTTCGAGGAGGTCAAGAACTGGGGCAGGTGGGGCCCTGATGACGAGTTTGGAACGATGAATTACCTGACACCGGACAAGGTGTCCGCGGCCGCCCGGCTCGTTACCTCGGGTCGGCGAGTCTCGATGGGCATCCCGATCAATACGGTCGCCGGCCCTGACAACCCTCAGCCGGCGATCCAGTTCGTGATCCAGGCGCATGACGTGCCCGTCGACGGCAGCAGGGTCCGGTTCGCCTTGGATTTCCTCGGGATGGGGTGCCACGGCGACGCCCACACCCACATGGACGCCCTATGTCACATCTCGTACGACGGCAAGACCTATAACGGCCGTAACGCGAGCGACGTCATGAAGAGCACGGGCGCCACGGAACAGGATGTGACCGTGTACGGAGACGGTCTTGTGGGGCGCGGAGTGCTGTTGGACATCCCGCGCCTCCGGGGTTGCAAGTGGCTTGAACCCGGCGAGGCAGTCTCTCGCGCCGAGCTAGAACGCTGCGCCGTTGCAGAAGACGTCGAGGTTGGCGAGGGCGACATCCTTGTCCTCCGGACAGGCCATCACCGTCGGCGCCTCGAATTGGGGCCTTGGGCCAACAGCCCCGAAGGTGAAGGTAAGGCCGGCATTCACGTCGATGCCGTCCCATGGATGCACGAGAGGCGCATCGCGGCTTTTCTGCCCGACGGCGACGGCGAGACGGTCCCGAGCGTCGTCGACGGGATCACATACCCGATCCACCCACTGCAGGTCGTCGCCATGGGAATGTTCGTCGCAGACAGCCTTCAATTCGAAGATCTGACGGTGGCCTGTCAGAAGGAGGGGCGCTACGAATTCATGGTTGTAGGCCTTCCCCTTCTGATTCATGGCGGAACCGGTTCGCCGTGGAATCCGATCGCGATCTTCTGAGGCGGACCGGGTTACTAGGCGGGACGGACGTTGGAGCGGCTACCCGCGGCACGTGTGACGGTCGCGCCTTCGTTCTCGGCTAGTCCTCTATAGCGGGGGCGGGATTCGAACCCGCGACCTTCTGGTTATGAGTGGCTTTCGGGGGATCAGCTACCTGCTGATTTGCAGGATGTAATCTCGGAATTTGCGGCCGAGCCGCCGGCTTATCTCCGACGCCCCAGCCGGGATCACGTGCTGATGCCGTGGCGGATGCGCTGGATCATCGCCGGAAGTTCTTCGGCGGGCACGTCCGGGTTGTAGAGGGGGCTCTCGGTGGCGTGCGTCAGCAGACGAAGGCATGCCGCAGCGCTAGCTGGAAGAACGTTCCCCCGTGGCGCAGCGAGGTCGTTGGCGAGAGACTCGAGCTGCGCCGCGTACCGCGCGACGCGATCGGCGAGATACCAGTTGCCGGGAATCGGCGCCTCGCGCACGACTTCCTGCAGCCACGCCGCAAGTCGCTGGCGCTCGGTCGGGAGCGTCAGCCGATCGCCATAGCGGCGGACCTCTGCGAGCGTGTAGGCGCTCGGATCGAGGGCGAGCCGTGCGACGGCGTCACGACGAGCCAGCAGGTTGGCGAGCGCCAGGAGCGCGGCGAAGCCCGCTCCTATCAGCAGCGCGAGCGAACCAACGAGCGTAAACGGCGCAATTGAGGCGCCGAGGAGAGCACAGGCTGGAGCAGCCACCGCGGCGTCGCGCGTGCGGATCCGGCTTCGCTCCAGGCGGCGACCGACTGTCTCAACCTCGCGTGCATTCACACCGATGGAGGGTACCCGCTGGGCGATCGCCTATTCCAAGCCGATTCACCCGAGCGGGTGCCCTCCGTCGCTTTCTCGTATGGCCTCGCCCTGTGGCGTGTTCCGCAGGTCCCAGTTGCTGACCCGTCGAGGGAGGAATCGAATAGTCACGTCGTCGGTGGCCAGGTAGCGGTCAACGGCAGCGAGCTGCCTGCCCTCCTCGGTCAGATACTTGAGGTGGATCTTTCGATTGGTTGCCGCAGCGTCGGCACCACGATCGATCGCGGCCTCGCCGAGCAGGGTGAGGCCGCGCAGGTCGAATCCGCCGCGGGAGTCGTCGATCATGATCGTCGCCCGTGGGTCGCGTTCGAGGTTGCGGATCTTCCTGGTGGCGTGGTTCGTCGGTAGCAGGACGTGCGGCGACCGCCAGATGAACCACAACGGGACCAGATGAACGGTGCCGTTCGGGTTGACCGTGGCCAGGTTGGCGATCAGCCGCGCGCCGAGCAACTCCTGCGCGAGCGCGTCGCTTAATACGTCTCGCTCTTCTCCGCTACTTCCTGATACCACTTCACGCGAGGGCCGACGCGGGCTCGAAGCTTCCATTTGCGGGTCTTTGGCGCCTCCTCGACCAGTCGGTTGAGCTCGTCGATCCGGTCGTGCACAACCTGCGCCTGCTCTGGCGTCAGCCCGGTCGCGTTCGAGAGCTCGCGCCCAAGACGCTCCAGGTTCTGGGTGACGGTGTAGTAGAAGCCCCAGTCGGCCGAGAGCAATTGGGCGATGTACTGGCCGTCGACTGCTTCGGGCACGCCGGAGTCAAGGCCGTGTTCGAGGAGCAGTACGGTCGCGTCCTTGATGTCCTTGGGGTTGATCTCGACGATCTGCAGCTTCTCGAGAAGCAGGTCGGTCGGCGTGATCGTCGGGTAGTCGAGCGAGAGACGGTCACGTAGGGGAATCGGGTGGCAGAAATTGAGCTCATCGAAGAAGACGTCGACGATCATGCCGGTCTGCGACTCGGTGAACGCGAACCGTGCCCCTTCGGTTGTAACGAGCAGGTCTTGATCGATCACATAGCCGAGGCCCTCCAGGAACGCGCGAATCTCCTTGCGCTGTCGGCCCGACGCAGCGAAGTCAATATCGGTCAGGTCCCGCTTCATCTCCTCGAAAAGCCGGATGTTCGCCGGACAGTGGAGGCGGTAGGCGAGCGACCCGAGGATCCTGAGCTCGATCCCCTGCTCGCGCGCTTGCTCGACCAGTGATAGGGCGCGCTCTACGTACTCGAGGTGCTCAACGGGCATCAGCTCTGCTCTCTGTAGGCGTGGCCGTACGCCGCCCACGCCGCTTGGAAGCATTGCACCGGAGCGCGAAAGGTGCCAGCTCCGATCTGGCCTCCGTCGCGCCCCGCGACCCCGATATCGAGCACCGGCGTGATCTCGGTAGTCATGACGCGCTCGACATCGATTCCGATCGGCACCCCTCGGAATCCCAGATAGGGGATTGCGAACTCGGGATGTTCGGCGACGGTGATCTCGTACATCCGGCGGTTGGCGCGCACCATGCGCGTTGAGCTTCCTCCCTGGTACCGCTGGAGCGGGAACGCCGCGGCCTGCGCGAAACCGCCCAGACCCACCGTCTCGTTGATCGTGCTCTCGCCCCCCATGAACTCGATCTCCTCCGCGCTGTGGCCGTCGAACAGCCTGACCTCCGAGAGGCTTGGCAGTGGACCCCGGTACCAGACCTCTCCGAGGCCGCTGACTCGGATTCCGAACTCATGACAGTTGAACGCCATCGAGGTCACGACGCTCGATTTCTCGATGCCGTGACCGGCGTCCGCCGTCGCCTTGGACGCGGCCATCGACAGCCGCAAGAAAAAGTAGTCCCCACCGCCGAGGTATTCGAGCGCATGTCGCACCTCCGTTGGGTGGTCCGCGGAGAGATCGAGCAATGAGGGAAACAGCTCCCTGGAGAAGAGCAGCGTCGCAGCCGTGTTGCGGCTGTGAAGCTCGTCACCGAGGTGGAGCGCCCGCCTCATTATCGGACGCAGGCGGATCCCGCCGGCCCGGGTGACCGCCTCGTGCAACGTGGGACCGATTACCTCCTCGAGGAAATGAAGGTTCTCGCGGACGGCATCGTTGTAAATGCCGTAGTTGAGGCGGTGTGGAGAGGCCCCCTCAAAGAGCGTGCAGTACGCGCGATTGCCCGCGTGGGCGTTCTCGACCACGAGCACCGGCATCGAGGCCGTGAACACGCCGGCGAGCGAGCCGATGCACCCATATTGCTGGCACGGCTCGACGGTGATCTCGCCGGCGCCTATCTTGGCGTCCGCCTCATCGGGGTCACGGGCCAGCCCCTCGAACAGTGCACCACCCACGATAGCCGTCCGCTGACCCCCGGTGTAACTCCCCCACTCCAGATCGGGCCCGGAGGTGAGAATCGTGCTCTCCGTCATCCCCGGCACCACTTCCACAGCCGGCCGGACTTCCATTAACACTGGGTCCGCGGCACACATGCGCTCCACCGCGCGTACGTTCGCTTCCACGCGCCGCTCATCCGACGCGGTTCCAACTACATCGAGCACGGTCCCGATGTCATGGGACAGGCTTTTCATACCCCTCCTTGGATCATGGTCCGCCGCCCCCGTGTGGAGCTTGTGGTCCGAGGTCGTAAACGATCAGGCTCGGGAGCAGGCGGCGCGGGCTATCACCGTTCGCAAGCCGGTTCATAGATCACCCACGCAGCCGCCCCACTACTCCACGGGAATGTCCTTGTAGGCGAGGTCAACGTTGACGCCTTGCCTCGCACGGTAGAACTTCATGATCCAGTAGATGACAAAGCCTGCGGCGAACCAGCCAAGCAGGATCGAGATGCTGTGCCACGAGTGGCCGGCGGCGAAGCTGTCAAGCCACAGGTCGATGAAGTAGGCCACACCCGCGATCGTGCCCAGGCCACAGGCGATCGTCATGATTGGGACGCCGAGCGGTCGGATCCGAGAGATCGGGCTCTTCTCGTAGAGATCGGGCCGACGGTAGGGGAACAGCGTGCCAGCGGCCAGCGTGATCGTCCATGCGGCGAGCCCCACCTCGATGAAAACAACGGTCAGGAAGTAGGTTGTAAACGTGAAGAGCGCGAGGAAGACGATCGCCACCAAAGTGGCCAGCGCGATCGCGGCGATCGGGGTGTGTGTGCGCTCGCTCACACGCCCGAATCGATCGGGGAAGACCCGGTCAAGCGACCACGCCATGATCGCCCGGTTGCCGTAGGCCACCTGTGACGGCAGCCAGAGCCAGACCCAAGCGATGAAACCCAAGGCGATCAGCGCGGTCAGCACCGAGGAGTTGCTCATTACGCCCGCCAGCATCGTGATGTATGGAGTCGTGGGGGTCGCCGCGCCGGGCACAGCGTTTAGGCTTGAGTACGTCGTGGCGCTGAGGAAGTTGTAACCCATCACGTGGAACACGAGCAGGAACACGACGATCCACGCAATCACCGACCAGATGATCGCGCCGACGATCCCGATGCCCTGGCCGCGCGTGACCTGCTTGATCTCACCGCCGATCGAGATCGAGAACGCCGCGCCGATTAACGGGAGGAACGCCCAGTTGGACGCCTTCAGCGTCTGGCTCCAAGTGAACCCGGGGTTCGACCAGCCGTGGTGGCTCGCTGCCCTGATCGTGCCGTGATAGGCGTCCTTCCCGACATTAAGGTGCGGCGCCATGAGGGTGTTGTACGTGTGGATGAAGCTCCCGCGGCTCGACGCCGCCAGTGCACCAATCAGAATCAAGGTCCCTACCAGGGCAACCCCGAATACGATCTTCTGTGAAAGGAAGAATCGGCGCATGCCGCTGATCAGCAGCCACGCCCCGATGAGCTCGAGTGCTGTGCCGATGCCGAAGATCCAGCCCTTCGACGCGAGGTCCGTTCCGGCGGTGAGCAAGCCGGAGCTATGGGTGACAATCCCGATGGTCGTCACCGCGGGTGCGATCCCGAGCGTCGTGACGTAGTAAGCGGCAAAGGCGCTGTAGAAGAGCCATGCCGACGCCTCGGCAAAGCTAATCGCGAACGCGAGGGGAGGCCACATGCTGCGCGATGCGAACACGTAGACGCCACCCGAGCGCGGGATCGTGACGGTCCAGCAAAGCATGCCGAGGCCAATCAGCATCATGGCGACGCCGGCGAGGATCACCGAGATGTACAGGTTGCTGCCCATGTAGACGCCGGGGCCGTACAACAGCAGCCCGCCGAGGCCGATGCCCACGCTCACCAAGCCGATGTCGAAGATGAATACGTCCGTGTTGGACGCGCTTTTGATCAGGCCCGAGGCCTTGCGGAGGAAGACCCGCTCGGTGCCCTGCTGTCCAGATGCTGAACTCATCTCTTCACCCTTTTCCTGTCTGACACCGTTGCCTCAACCGTTTGTCAGCTGCACGTCGGCCACATGGCCATCCTGCAGCCTGATGAGGGCTCCGTCGAGCACGCCCTCGCTGTAGTTCGACCCGGGGTTCACGCAAACCGTCGTTCCGATGCGCGCGACCCCGCGCCCCTCGTGGATGTGTCCGTGCAGCCCCAAAACAGGGGAGTACTGCTCGATCAGGGCGCGCACGGCCGTGCTTCCCGCAGAGGTCATTACAGGGTTGCCTCCGCGATGCACGGGCCGTAGGTCCTCGTCGAGCTCGGGACACTGGTCAAGCGCGGTGTGATACGGGGGAACATGGATGTTGAAGATGCTCCGCGCAGGATCCTTCACCTGCTTCAGCATCCCCTGGATCTTGTGCTCAAGCTCCTCCTCGCTGCACTCGCGCTCGGTGTTCCAGGGAGTCTTGTTTGACCACCCGGTGCTGAGCATCTCCAGGCCGTCCACCTCGACCACGCGCATTTCCAGCAACTCGATCACACCCGAGCCGCGGATCACGTCGTCCACAAAGAGCAAGTCATCATTTCCGGGCGCCGCGTAACACTTCACCCCGCTGTCGGCGATCCTTGGGCGCGCCCACTCCACCCACTCCTCGAGCCGTTCCGTGATCAACCGCTCGAACAACTCCTGCTGGCGCTGAGAATCCTGACTGAGCTCTTGAAACTCCTCTTCGCTCATCGTTTTCGGGTAAAACCCCATGTCCCCCAGTCGCCGCGCAAAGTTGTCGATCTCTTCTTGCGACTCCAGCCGCACGTTCTTTCCCGCGAACGAGCTCAAGTGCGTCCCGTCCACCTGCAGAGCGATCGGCACGACCATCTTGCCCGACACATCCCCGCCGAGAATGATGACGTTCGCTCCATAGAACTTCGCCGCGTTGATGAACTTCTTGAAGCAGACGGTGGATCCGTGCACATCGGTCGCGAAGAAGATCGTCAGCCCTGCTTTGCCGCGGCGCCGGGAAAACATGACTCAGAAAAAGGTGAGGTAGCGCTCGATCTCCCAGGGCGAGACCTCGTTGTGGTATTCCCACCACTCGCTCGTCTTGAGCTCAATGTAAGCGTCACGCAGCTCGGTACCAAATACCTTCTCCATAAGAGGGTCGGCCGCGAAAGCTTCCGCCGCCTCGAGCAGGGTGCGGGGTAACGTCTCGACCCCTAGCCCCCGTAGCTCCTCCTCCGACAGCACATACATGTTGCGGTCGATGGGATCACCGGGGTCAAGCTCACGCTCGATCCCGTCCAGACCTGCCTGCAGATAGGCCGCCGCTCCAAGGTATGGGTTGGCGGTCCCGTCCACCGCCCGGCTCTCCACGCGCGCGCTGGTAAGTGGTATGCGCAGCATGTGTGTGCGGTTATTTCCCCCGTAGGAGCGAAAGATTGGCGCCCAGGTGAACCCGGTCATCGATCCCGATTTGATGAGCCGCTTGTACGAATTGACGGTTGGCGCTGCGACGGCCGTAATTGCCGGGGCATGGGCAAGAAGACCCCCAATGAAGTGGTAGGCGATCTGCGCGACCCCGCATCCACGCGGATCACCCGGGTCCTCGAAGGCGTTACGACCCGTGCTGAGATCCACCATCGACATATTGAAGTGCGCCCCCGTGCCAGTGCGGTTGGAGTAGGGCTTTGGCATGAGCGTGAGATCGAAGCCGTGCTTACGCGCGACCATCTTCATCATCATGCGCCACAGAGTCTGGCGGTCGGCCATCGACATGACGTCTGTGTAGGAGAAGTCAAACTCAAACTGCGAGTTCGAGTCCTCGTGATCGAAGGAGTGGACATCCCACCCCAGCCGGTTCATGTAGCCGATCATCTCGTCCATGAACGGCATGTTGTCGAGCAGGTCGACAATGTCATACGCCGCCTTCTCGAGCACGTCACGATGGTTGGCGGGCGTAACCGAGCCATTCTCCCGCGACACGAGGTAGAACTCGGTTTCGATTCCCATCTGAAACCCGAGACCCAGGGCGGCCGCGCGATCCACGGCGCGCTGCAGGACGGTCCGGCTGCACATCGGCCACGGCTCCCCGTGGTAGTGGAGGAAGCCCGGGGCCCAAGCGACCTCCGGCATCCAGGGGAGTTCAACGACGCGATCGAGGTCCGGCCGGACCGAAAGCTCGTCGTCGCTGGGCTCCTGTCCAAGACCGTCGAGCGCGGCCCCCGTGAACAGCTCGGAGCCACGCATCATACGATCGAAGTGATCGATCGGCACGCACTTTGCCTTACCGACACCGTGGACGTCGGTGTATGCACCCAGGCAGTAGCGAATGCCCTTGTCGCGAAGCTCCTCTCTTCGCTTCGCGTAGGCTGGCAGATCATCCGTCAGAACCGGGGGGACCGTCCGAACAGCCAATCTCTCTCCTCGCCGGGCTCGCAACAACGCCACGGGGGGCGCCTTCGCGACCGCGCTCCATCGGTGGCCGCGTCATTTAATCGGGGTCGCCCGCGCCTACACAATCCGCCGATCGTCCGAAGTTCGGGCGATTTTCTACTACGGTTGGTGGACTGCCGAGGGCTCGACGGGCCAGCGCCCGGAGGCTGTTAGGAGACGAGTCGTGCGCAAAGCCAGCTGGAGCGCCAGCCGATCCTCAGGGCGCCGTAGATCCACGCCCGCGATTGCCTCGACGCGCGAGAGGCGGTAGCGCAGAGTGCTGACATGCACGTGCGCCGCGCGGGCTGCGGCGTGCAGATTCCAGCTGTTTTCGAACACGAGGTTGAGCGTGGTTAGCAGTGAGGCTCGGTGGCGCGCGTCGTGGTCCTGCAGCGGACCGATGAGGTGGCGAACGAACGAGATCAGGCGATCCGTGTCGGTGGCCTGCAATAGCAACTGCTCTAGCCCGTCTCCATCCGAGGACAGCACACCATCGCGCCCCAGGGCGCGCAGCGCGCGTACGCATTGTCGGGCGTCCAAGAACGACCGCCGGTAATCCGAGGGAGTCTCCGCCACGGGTCCCACACCGACGAGCACCGATCCGACCGATTGCACGAGGGCCGCGTGAAGCCCGCCCGGCCACCCGTCTTCGTCCGGACCGAGCACCGTCAGTTCATTGCCCCGCTTGGCGACGAGGATGGAGCCCCGTGCGCTGCGCGTCCAGCTCACCGCCTGGTGGTACAGCCGCTCCGTACTCTCGGGTGACTCGACGGTTGCAGCCACGACGACGACCCGCGAGGGCCGCGCGAGGTCGAAGGTCAGCGCCCGTCCGTGGCGGACCAGGTCCTCGGGTGACGCTTCGCCGGCCAGCAGCGACTCGAGGAACTCGCCCCGCATCCGGGTCTCCGCCTCCTCGGCCGCGCGCAAGCGGAGCATGGCCAGTGCGGCGGCGGACGCGGCATGCGTGACGGCCGCGCGGTCGACCTCCCCTAATGCCCGCGGCAGTTGCTGAACCATCCAGCCCAGACGTTCTCCCTCCGCTTGGATTGGTACGGCCATGAGCGCCTCCCCCTCGGCCAGCTCAATCTCCAGGGGTGCCGTCACGCCTCCATCGGCCTCTCGTGCCAAAAACTCGGCGATCGGCTGGCCCTTGGCCGGCGGGTCGGGAAAGCCGGCGATTCCTTGCAGATCGGCGTCGTAAATCGTGACGCGCCCACCCTGGAGCTTGACGAGCGTTTCGGTGACCGATGCGAGGCCGCGGCGGTCGAGCACGGCCTCGGACAGCGCACGCTGAATGGCCAACGACCGCTCTAGCTCGCCGGCCTGCGCTTTCGAGCCGTGATGAAGCTTGCGCGACTCAGCCAGAGACTTACGCTCGCCCTCGAGTCGCTCGGCGTTATCGAGCGCGATCGTCCCGTAGCGCGCTAGCGCGAGCAATACGGCATCGTCGGGGTCCTCGCTTGGGAGGCTGGCCACGATCAGGCCTCGCGGCTGGTTGCTGGACAGCAACGGGATCGCGAGTGCAGTCTCGGTGCGCACCGGGTCAACGGCATCCCAGACGTCCTCGGGCAGACCGGCGACCAAGCGAGCAGCTCTCGCGCGAGAGAACCCGACGGTCCCGCGTACTTTCGGGGCCGAGTCCGCGAGACGCACAAGCAGCGCGGCGCCGCTCACGTGGGCAAGATCTGGCAGCGCAGAAAGCATGGCCGTGACCGCGTCCTCGGGTTCCTGGCACGCGGTGATCCGCTGGCCTAACGTGGTAAGCGCCGTCAAGCCAGCGACGCGTGCGCGCAGAGTGGCATCGGTCGTTTGCTCCGCGCGCCACGCCGTGAGTGCAGCCGACGCGCTGTGTGCGACCACAGAGAGCAGCTTGTGCTCATCTTCGCCGAAGGGCTTGGCGCCGACGACGACGACCGCCCCCAGCAGTTGGCCGTTTTGAGCGATCAACGGCGCGGTCGCGGCGTGCGTTCCCGGGGGCCAATCGAGAGCCTCGGCCACCGCCAGCCCCCACGCGGCTAGCAACTCTTCTCGATAGCCGCTCGTCTCGCCGACAAGCTGAGGCAGCCGGAGTCGGGGATCGGCGCCAGTGGACACGTGTACCCGGCGGTTGCGCCCACCGGTCCGTACGAACGCGTCGATCTCGTCCGCCGGCGCGTTGAGCAGCACGGCGAAACCAGCCTCACCGCCGATCAACTCGTGCGCGCGACGTACCACCACGTCCACGATCGCGTCTCTTGATCGGCTTGCGCTGATCTTCGCAGCCAACTCTGCGAGCAGCGTGTAGCCGGCCCGCATCCGTCGCACGCTGCGCTCGGTACCGGCGTTCTCGGTGGCCGCGCCCGCCTGTCGCGCGAGCGCGGCAGCCACCCGGATGTCGGAGTCCGAGAACGGGTCCGATCGTGACAGGAACAGTTCGCCCACCGCAAGGCCGGCGGCTTCGACCGGTACGACTAGCATCGCCGCCCCGTCATGGGTGCAAGCGACAGGCCGCCGCGCGGTCCGCGCGCGCTCTCCCACCGCGGCACTGGCCTGCACGACAGCATCCAGCGACCGGTCGATGATTCCGATTGGTCGCACCGCGCGTGCGAGATCGGCGTCGTCCATGCGCAGTGCCGCAGACGAGCAGGATAGGAGCCGGTGCGCGGTTGCGAGCAACTCGTCCAGCAGCGGAGCTAACGGGCCGCCGAGGTTGATCCGGTGGGCAAGCCCGGCCTGAGCTCGCTCGGCAGCCAACCGGCGGGCGGCATCATCCCGGGACGCTGCCGTTGCGAGAGCGATCGCGCTCTGCGCGGCCAAGATCTTCAATACATCCAGCTCGTGGTTAGAGAACCTCCGCCGCTGGAAGCGACTGGCCGTGATCACCCCTGTCACCTCGCCGTTGAACAGCATCGGGACAGCAAGGATCGCCTCGGGCTCGACCGGGACGTCCGGTATCGGGACGAAGCGCGAATCGGCTCGAACGTCCTCGATGCGCAGCGCGGTGCCGCTCTGGGCGACCAGCCCCGGGATGCCTACGCCGAGCTCGGGACGCCAGTTCGCGATCGCGTCGGCGTATGGATCGCGCACCGTCAGCGGCCGAAGCCGCCGTCCACCGGAATCGAGCTCGAAGATGATGCACGAATCGCACGGAACGACTCGCCCGATGCTGTCGGCGATCCGCTCGAGCGTCGGCAGCGAATCGCCCGAGGCTGCTATCGCGGCGGACGCCTCGACGATTGTGTCGAGCTCCCTGGTCAGCCGGTCAGTTTGCGCCTTGGCCTCGAGAGCCTGCTCAAGGATCGCGAGATTCTGCATGCTGGCGCTCGCCTGATCGGCGATCATCCGCGCGAGCACGCCCATCGCCTCGATCGCCCGCTCAAACTGCCCGCGGGAAACGACCCGTATGTCCCCGGCAGCCGCGACGTAGGCGTCCTCGTCTGCACCGATCTCGCGCGCCACTTTGCGGTAGCCATCGATCGGATGGCGCTCTAGGAAGACCTGGCCACACAGAAAATGACCAAACAGACGACCGTCGCCGGAGACGATCGGGATCGCGCAGTCGTACAAACTGTTCCAGCAGCGGAAAATCGCCGGCTGCCCGGTGGACTCGGCGCGATGCATCGCGTCGGCGTCACATGTCGCGCAGCGCACACCTCCCGTCGACGGGCGTGTGAGGTCTTCGCAGAACGCCACGCGATGGGTGATCTCGGTGATGTTCCGACCGCTCGTGTCGATGATGACGGTCGGCAGGCCAAATGCACGGGCGAACGCGTCCTGGATTGCTTGCAGGGTCTCGACACCCATCACGTCGGCAAGCGTCCAGGGCCGGTCCGGATGAGGGGCGACAGCCGAGACAGTCATCCGATTCCGCCGGTGGCAATGGCGGCCAACATCCATGCTCTCCTAGAACGTGATTTTACTTCCGGCGGTTACGCGCCCGTCATTCCCGTGGACTTGCTGAGCGTCGGCGGTTGCTCGCGGCGAGCCGCCTCAATGCGTTCGACCAGCGCCCCGACGACCAGCTCGAGCAACTCTGCGCCTTCTTCTGCCGACCCCATACTAGGGCTGCCTGTCGTCCCGGTACGGCTTGTCTCGGCCACGGTATAGCTGAAGACCACGCCGTCGGTGCGGTCCGGATCGTCGCTGATCTCGTCTCGGCAAACGAGATCCGGGCGCAGATGCAGCATGAGCGAAGTCTCCGCCGCATGGGCATGCCAGTCCCGCGCGTCGGCGGTGACCCGGCGGGCGATTTTGTCGCTGAGTTCAAACCAGTGCACAACACCAACGCGCAGCAGCCCGGCCGTGCGCAGCTCGTCGATCGCGACCCGGAGCGGGCCGACGTTGCCAACGTGGGCGTTGACGATCAGCAATCGTTCAAACCCCGAGCTGCGAACCCACCGAGCCAGCGCCACCACCACCTCGATCAGCAGCCGCGGCCCGAGTGAAAATGTGCCCGGCCAGATCGTGGTGTGGGCGTCGGACGATCCCGCCCACAGGGGCGGGAGCGTTGGGACCCCGGTCCGGGCCGACGCAGCGCGGCAGATCTCCTCCGCTATGACGGTGTCGGTCCCCGCCGCGAGATGGCGTCCGTGCTGCTCGGTTGCGGCCACCGGCAGGACGCATAGCCTCTCTCCGGAATCAATCAGCTCCTGGATCTGTGGCCAAGTCATTTCGGCCAGGAGCCGAGGCTTAGCCGCGTGCATCGGTCCCGTCGCTGATCGCGAATGTCGCCTCAAGCCCAACTGGCGTGGCCCCTGCGCCCAGCTCCATGCGGAATTGCAGAACGTCGCCGCGGTACTCGACCCGCGCCACCTCGAACGGGCGCTCACCATCGGCTCCGCGGCAGAACTCGTGGCAGAGCACCAGGAACACCGCCGATCGCGGAGGGACCCCGAAATGGGTTGCCTCAAAGCGGCCGCATTGGCTCGTCTCGATCGACAGCGCGGATCGGGTCAGCTCAACGCTGTGGTCAGATAACACAAGCCCGGGAGCCAGCGGTCGCCCGATGTGCGTAGCGTCATCGAGCCAACCAACCTCCTCGGCCCTAAAGAACGAGTAGCCGATCGCGATCGTGACTGCCTGCATCGACAGAAGCGTGGTGATCCGGAAAATCGGCTCGTCTCCGACGTTGAGCGACCGCCGGATGCTCCTCTCCACCTCGGCCACGCGCTTGTCCAGCACCTGAATCTGCACCTCTGGGTCACGCGCCGTGACCAAGAGACGTGAGAGGCCGCCGGCGCGATGCTCGAGCTTGGGCCTGGCAACGAACGTCCCCCGACCACGGATCCTGACGATCTGGCGATCGTCCTCCAAGATCGCCAGCGCCTGGCGGACAACGACGCGACTGACGCCCAGACCGCGCGCCAGCTGGGGTTCCGAGGGAAGCAGGTCGCCCGGTGCCCAAATGCCCGACTCGATCTGCTCCTTGAGCAACTCCTGAAGTTGATAGTACAAGGGAACAAAACCCGAGCGACTGAGTTGCCTTGGGTCGAGCCCGCGAAGTCGGTCCGAAATCGCCACGAAGCCACAGAATATCTCTGAGCGACCTGATTCTCTGGGGATACCGGGTCTTCGCCGCATTGGCAACCGTGGGATTGACAGCAATCCCGGGCTGTCATATGGTTGTTCTCTCGTTAGATTCATTGTGCGCGCTTGGCCCCATCCGGCCGGCCGCCGGGGGTTTACGGTCGGCGCGCGAACGCGGACGGAGGAACGCATGACCCCTCGTGAGGATGGCTCCGGCGACGGCTTTGACCGCTCACAGCTGCACGGCACCCGCATGCTGCGGCGGCTGGCGGATATCCGAGATGTCGCGCAACGCGAGTCCGTGGAGCGAGGTCTCGAATACGGACTGGAGGCTGCGCCATCGGTGCAGGACCGCAGGATCTCAACCTTTGCCCGTGGCGGTCAACCTGCGTTCGCCGGAATCAACACGTTCCTGAGGGCGCCCTACTGCGAGGACGTCCATGGCATCTCCCGCTACGAAGCCGCGATCATCGGCGCGCCGTTCGATATGGGCACCACCTATCGGGCCGGATGCCGGTTCGGTCCCCAGGCGGTAAGGCGGATCTCAGCGCTCTACGACGGCTACAGCCTTGACATGGGGCGCGATCTCGTCGAGGAACTCGATCTCTGCGATGCCGGTGACGTATTCGTGATCCCCTCCAATCTCGAGAAGAGCTTCGACCAGGTGGACCGCGCCATCTCGCATATTGTCGAGAACGGCGTGTTCCCGGTGATCATCGGCGGCGATCACTCGCTTGGCTATCCCGATGTGCGAGCGCTGGCCAAGTACGTCGACGGCAACGTGGGCATCATCCACCTCGACCGCCACATCGACATCCAGGAGCGCGACATGGACGAGCGGATGCACACGACACCGTGGTTCCATGCCACCAACATCCCGAACGCTCCGCCGCGGAACCTAGTTCAAATGGGCATCGGCGGCTGGTACGGGTCCCGCCCCGGTCTCAAGGTCGCACGCGAGCGCGGTACAACGGCCATCACGATTCACGACGTCGAAGAGCTCGGAGTCGAGAAGGCGGTCGAGATCGCCCTCGAAGTCGCGTGGAAGGACGCCAAGGCGGTCTTCCTGTCGTTCGACATCGACTCGATCGACGCGGGCTTCGTACCGGGGACCGGTTCGCCCGAGCCCGGTGGCTTCCTGCCACGCGAGGCGCTCAAGGCGCTGCGCATGATCGCCCACGAGGGGATCTGCGGCATGGAGGTCGTCGAGATCGCGCCGCCCTACGACCTGAGCGACATGACCGCCCAGCTGGGCTGCCGCGCGATCATGGACGTGCTGGGGACGCTCGTAACCGAGGGCAAGCTCGGCCATCGCTCCGAGGCGTCGTCGGAGTCGCCGCCGCCCGCGGACGAGCCCGCAGCGGCCCCGTGACCTGCCCGCCTCGGAGGCCATCGCACCATCACATCCCAGGAGCCTGCTGCAGCAATGACCAACACAGCCGACAAGCTCCTCGTCAGCGACGTGATGACAAACGAGGTCATCACATGTCCCGGCAGCGCAACTCTCGGGTCCGTGGCGACGACGCTCGTTCGGCGAAACGTCCACGCCGTGTTCGTCCTCGACGATGCGGGACAGCCGTCCGGCGTCGTGACCGATTTCGACCTCCTCGCCGGCGAATGGATGGGAACAGACACCGAGAGTCTTCAATCGATGCAGAACATGACCGCCAGAGAGCTGGCGACATCGCCGGTCGAGACGATCAATGCCGACGCTCCGGCCGTCGAGGCCGCCGCTCGCCTGCGCGAGCTGCACCTCGGTCGCTTGCTCGTCACCGACGAGCGAGGGTCGCCCCTTGGTGTGATCTCCGTCTCGGACCTCGTCGATCCGCTCGGCGGACCGACGGGGGATCGCCGCAGCGTGCAAGACGTCATGAGCTACGCCATCGTCACCTGTCTGCCGGACACGCCTCTCGAGGCCGCCGCTCGGGCGATGACGGAGCGCCGCTCCCGATCGATCATCGTCATCGACGACGACGGTCGAGCGGCAGGCGTCGTCACCGGCAACGACCTGCTTTCGCTCTACGAGCCGGGCGAACACGCAGGCACGGTCGCCGACCTTATGAGCGCTCCGTCCATCACCGCGAAGCCCGATCTTGCACTCGCGGTCGCGGCCGAGCTGATGATCGAGCACGAGGTGCACCGGCTGGTGGTCATCGACCCGGCGCGTAACGACGAAGCCCCGATCGGGACTGTCTCAACCTCGGACATCCTTGCCGAGATGGCCGACGAACGCTCCGTCTGGCAGCGGGCGTCGGTCTGAGCGCCGCCGCCGAGGACGGTGTCGGCACACTTGTTACGTGCTGGCTATCCCAGGTATCCAGCTGGTACCTGCCAACGGCACGCGCGCCATCGCGGCGGCCTCAATCGTGGCCGCGACCAGGTCCTCGGGCTCGAGGTCATGCACGTGCGATTTTCCGCACGCGCGCGCCAGCGTCTGGCACTCGAGCACGAGCGTACGCAGGTAGTTGGCCAGGCGCCGGCCTCCCAAGACCGGGTCGAGGCGCGCGGCTAGGCGGTTGTCCTGGGTGGTGATCCCCGCGGGGTCGAGCCCGGCCTGGTAGTCGTCGTAGCAGCCGGCCGCCGATCCGAGCTTGCGGTACTCGGCATCGAATTCGGGCGCGTTGTCGCCGAGGGCGATGAGCGCCGCTGTTCCGATTGAGACGGCGTCGGCGCCGAGCGCCAGCGCCTTGGCCACGTCGGCACCGGAGCGGATCCCGCCCGAGACGATCAGCTGCACTCGGCGGTGCGTTCCGAGCTCCTGGAGCGCCTCGACCGCCTGCGGGATAGCGGCCAGGATCGGGATCCCCACGTGCTCGATGAACACCTCCTGGGTGGCGGCGGTTCCCCCCTCCATGCCGTCGAGCACGATCGCGTCGGCGCCGGCTTTGACCGCCAGCGCCACGTCGTAGTAGGTGCGGGTCGCGCCGATCTTGATATAGATGGGGACCCGCCAGTCGGTGATCTCGCGCAGCTCCTCGATCTTGATCTCGAGGTCATCGGGCCCCGTCCAGTCGGGGTGCCGGCAGGCCGAGCGCTGATCGATGCCCTTGGGCAGATCGCGCATCTCTGCGACCCGGTCTGAGATCTTGTGGCCGAGCAGGATGCCTCCGCCGCCGGGCTTTGCGCCTTGGCCGACGACCACCTCGATCGCATCTGCTCGGCGCAGATCATCCGGATTCATCCCGTAGCGCGATGGCAAAAGCTGGTAGACGAGCATTCGCGAGTGCTGGCGCTCCTCGTCGGTCATGCCGCCGTCTCCGGTGGTGGTGGAGGTACCGACCTCGCTCGCGCCGCGGCCGAGCGCTTCCTTGGCGGGGCCAGAAAGCGCGCCGAAGCTCATACCCGCGATCGTGATCGGGATCTGCAGATGGATTGGCTCGCGAGCGAACCGCGAGCCGACCGTAACGTCGGTGTCGCAGCGCTCGCGGTAGCCCTCCAGCGGGTAGCGGGATATGCTCGCGCCAAGGAACAGAAGGTCGTCGAAGTGCGGCAGGCGACGTTTGGCGCCGAAGCCGCGGATGTCGTAGACCCCCTCGCGTGCCGCGCGCTGGATCTCGGCAATCACGTTTGGGGAAAACAGCGCCGACTCGCGCAGGCCGGGATGCCAGTCGTTCGCGGTCGCCGCCAACTCGCTGCGTCCATTCTCTGGGCTCATCCGTAGCTCCCGAGCCTGTCGACATGAAAGTTGTACAGCGCCCGCGCGGAGCCGTAACGGCGGAAGAGCAAGGGATCCACGTCGTCGATCCCGGCGCTCTCCAGGAGTCCGTCCAGCTCCACGAAATGCTCTGGGCGCATCTCCTTCTCGACGCAATCGGCGCCAAGGCTCTCCACCGTTCCGCGCACAAAGATGTGTGCCTCATACAGCGAGTCGCCGAGCGCGCCGCCGGCGTCTCCGCAGACCACGAGACAACCCTTCTGTGCCAGAAAGGCGCTCATGTGCCCGACCGATCCGCGGACGACGATGTCGCCCCCTTTTAGAGAGATGCCGCAGCGGGCGGCGGCTTCTCCGCGGATCACGAGCAGGCCGCCGCGGGCGCTCGCCCCGGCCGATTGCGACGCGGAGCCCTTTACGATCACCGTCCCCGACATCATGTTCTCGGCTACCCCGGTGGCACAGTGGCCGTGGATCCGCACGGTCGCGTGCTTGTTCATGCCGGCGCAGTAGTAGCCCACGTTGCCATCGATCTCGATCAAATGAGGGCTGTCCAGGCCGACCGCGATCGCATGCCTGCCGCCGGGGTTGAGCACGCGCACGTCCTGCGGAGCGGTCGCCTTGTGCAAGCGCTGGTTGAGCGATCGCACGGTATCGGCAGCGAGGTCCACCACCAGCGCCTCGCCCGTGACCGCCATTACGCCACCGAGGTTGTTCCCCAGCTGTAAACGCGCGCAGGCTCGGGCTCCCAGACTTCCGCGTCGTGCGCCTCCGGCAGGACGGCGATCGCGCGGAACTCCGAGGCCATAGCCACCCACTCGTCGGTCTCCGCCATCACCGCGGGCTTGCACGCGATCGGGTCGCGCAGCGCCGCGAAGCCGTCGAGCGTGCCGACGGCGAACGTGTAGAAGCCATCGAGGTCCTCAAGACAGCCTTCGAGCGCGTCCTCGAGGCTCGCTCCCGCCCGCATCCGCCAGGTCAAGTATCCGGCCGCGACCTCGGTGTCGTTATCGGTCTGAAAGCGGATCCCCTCGCGCGCGAGCATTCTCCGCAGCATGTTGTGGTTGGACAGCGAGCCATTGTGGACCAGACATAGGTCGAGCCCGGTGGAGAACGGGTGCGAGTGCGCGGTGGTGACACGACTCTCGGTCGCCATCCGCGTGTGGCCAAGCGCGTGACTGCCCGAGATCTCATGGAGTGCGAAGCGCTCGACAAACTGCCGCGGCGGGCCAGCCTGCTTGTAGATCTCGATCGAGCGTCCGGAGCTGATCACCGTGACCTCCGGATGACGCTCACAGAGCCAGGCCTGAACCTCCTCTGCCTCCCCCTCCACGACGAACGTCGCATGCGTGGCGCGCACCTCCGGCGGCGACGCAGCGCCGAACCCAGCCTCGAGGTCAGCGCGCACGGCGTGCCAGTCGACTGCCGTCGACGGGCTGTACAGCGACACTCTGCACGAGCCGGGCGAGGTGGGGTCGCGGTAGAAGGCGACCCCGGCACTATCGGGGCCGCGGTCGGAGAGCTCCACGATCATCCGCGAGAGCAGCTCGCCGAGCCTGACCTGCAGCGCGGCTGACTTGATGTAGAGGCCCGCTATCCCGCACATGCGCACCACGCTAGACACTTGGATGAACAGCTCCAATGGCTCTCGCGCTCATAGTTTGAGGCGCCGATATGGTCCGGCGCCACACGTCCTGCCGTGCCGGACGTCGCGGCCTATCGGACTCTCGGGTCCGGCAACCGGAGGCCGTCACGCATTGGCGGCGGGTCTGCCGTGTAGACGCGCGAGCTTGATCGCCAGCTCGAGCGACAACAGATCCTCCTCTTCCAAGCGGAGCCCCGTGAGCTCCTCGATCCGCCCGAGCCGCTGACGAAGCGTGTTGGGATGAATGAACAGCGCGCGGGCGGTCTCGATCGCGCTGCGCCGCTCGGCGAGGTAGCTCTCGAGCGTGCCGAGCAGCACGGTCCGGCGCCGACGATCGTAGTCAGCGAGCGCGTCGACCGCCGCGCGCATGCGGTCATGCGGCGCGTCGTCCGCGCTGATGTGCACCAGGTAGCGGTACGCGCCCGTCTCCGAATACGCGATCACGCCTCCCTCGGGCATCAGCGCGGTACCAACCTTGACGGCATCTTGCGCCTCGCGGTACGCAAGCGTCGCGGCGGTGGCGCCATCGTGCAGGTCGCTGACGCCGATGACCGCTCGGTAGTGCCGACCGAGCTCGCGGCACGCCTGCACCAACCGTGAGCTCGACTGCGCGCCCGGTGCGCCCGCTGGGAGCAGCCCGCGAACGGGGCCCGGCCCTACCTCGACCGCGGCGCACGGGGTCAGCTGACCGAGAGCGCGCCCGACCGACTCGGCAGCCGCGCGCCACTCGCTCGAGCCGTGCCCACGCCCGCCGACGGGCTCGGCGACCGCGATCAGGAATGGGCGGGTCAGCTCGCACCCCACCTCGGTGGCCTTGGTCGCCGCGAACTCGGCGGCTCCCGCCTCCAAGGCCTCGAACAGATCCTTGACGATGTTGGCGTTGGTCAGCCTGCCGATTAGCTCGGCACGCTTGATCGCGATCGCCGCGAGATGGGCGGCTGCACGCGCGATCTCGGTGTCTTCGGCGCTGAACGACCTGTTCTGCGGGGCACCGACACACAGCAGCCCGACACGTTCGTCGCCCGTGCTCAGCGGGGTGACGAGCAGGTTTGCGACATCCAACCCGGGCCATACCTCCTGTGCCAAGTGAGGGCGCGTCCCCCCATCGAGCGCAGCCAGCAGCACCGCAATCGCGGAACCGGCCGGCGCCGTTGGCGCCGCTTCCGGATAGGAGGCCAGGAGCATCAAGCCTTCGTCCTGGGACATGCGGTAGACCTGGCAGATCCTCGAGTCCAGCAGCCTACGGACGCCGCGCGCGACGACCGAGGCGACCTCGCGTGCCTCGGTCGCGTCAGCGACGTGCTGCGCCAGCGCCGACAGGCCAGCGAGCGAGTTGACTCGGTGCCGCTGCTCGTCGTACAGCTGAGCGTTCTCGACCGCACCCGACACCAGCGAAGCGATGTGAACCAGCAGCTTCAGCGTGTCCTCGGTGAACTCGTGAGGCGCCTCAGTGTGCAGAACCACCACCCCGATCGAGTCGCCGGCACGCGAGAGGATCGGCACCGCGACCATCGACTGGAAGCGCTCTTCCTCCAGCAGCGGGACGTACTTCATACGGGGGTCACCCATCGCGTTCTCGCGGATGAACTCGGGCGTCCGATGGCGCGCCACCCAGCCGGTCAGGCCCTCGTCGACCCCCATCTGCACCTTATCGATGACATCCGCATACACAGGCGAGGCCGCGCGCATCGTCAGCCGGTCGCCCGCGCGCAGATAGATGAAGCACGCGTGGCAGTCGGTCGCCTCCGTGGTGAGGTCGACGATCCCTTCGAGCATCGGGCCAAGCTCGAGCGGCGAGGACACGAGCTTAATCACTCGGTACAGCGTGCGATTCTCTTCTCGAAGCCCATGGGGCGCCGTGGTGGCCACCAACGAACTCTCCTATGTGCGGGTCGCACATGCTAGCCCTCGGCAACGCGTGCGCCTCACCATTGTTCGGGTGCGATCGCGCAGGTATACCTCCAACCGATGGCCACCCCTGAGCAGACCCCGCTCGAGATCAACGATGCCGAGGACGTTTATCGGTTGGTGAGGGACGGGGGCGTCGAGTTTTTGTTCGCGCAGTTTGTCGATTTGCACGGCAAGCCCAACGCCAAGCTTGTGCCCGCTCATCACCTCGACGACTTGCTTTTAGAGGGCGCCGGGTTTGCCGGTTTTGCGGCTGGGGACATCGGCCAGGGCCCGCACGATCCGGACCTCGTGGCGGTCCCTGACGTTCGGAGCTTCACG
>DASYAP010000321.1:0-10240 GCA_036501265.1 Solirubrobacteraceae bacterium
CACCCGCCACACACGCCGCCGCGATCTCACCCTGCGAATGCCCAACCACCACACCCGGCTGCACACCAAACGAGCGCCACAACTCCGCCAACGCCACCATCACCGCAAACGACACCGGCTGCACCACATCCACCCGCTCCAGCGAAGGCGCACCCTCCACACCCCGCAACACATCCTCAACCCGCCAATCAACCAGCCCCTCCAACGCCTCCCCACACTCGCTCAAGGCATCCCTGAACACAGGCGAGGAATCCAACAACCCAACCGCCATCCCCTCCCACTGCGCACCCTGACCCGGGAAAACAAACACCACCCGGCCCTTACGCGCCACACCACGCACAACACCCTCACCCACACCACCATCCGTCAACGCGCCGAGCCGCCCCACCAACACGTCACGCTCGCCACCCAGCACCACCCCGCGATCCTCCAACCCACCGCGGGCCGAGAGCGAAAACGCCACATCCACAAGCGCACCCCAGGCATCCTCGCCATCCAGGCGCGAGTCTCCTGCCAAGTGCTCCCGCAAACGCGCGGCCTGACCACACAACCCACTCGCACCCCGACCAGACACCAACACCGGCACCACACCACAGCTCTCCACCAACGACGAGCCGCTCGCCGCCCGCGACTCCGCGACAATCGGCGGCGGCTCCTCCAGGACAACGTGCGCGTTCGTGCCGCTAATCCCAAATGACGACACGCCGGCACGCCGCGGCCGCTCACCAGCAGGCCACTCGCACGACTGCGTCAACAGCTCGACCGCACCGGCAGACCAATCCACGTGGGGCGTCGGCTCGTCCACGTGCAGGGTTTGTGGCAACCGCTCATGCTCAAACGCCTTGAGCATCTTGATCACACCCGCGACACCCGCCGCCGCCTGCGCATGACCGATATTCGACTTGACCGACCCCAACCACAACGGCCCGTGCTCACGCCCCTGCCCGTAAGTCGCCAGCAACGCCTGCGCCTCGATCGGATCACCCAACGTCGTCCCGGTACCGTGGGCCTCCACCGCATCGACCTCGCCAGGTGACAGTCCCGCCTCCTGCAGTGCCCGCCGAATCACTCGTTCCTGAGACGGACCGTTCGGTGCCGTCAGGCCGTTGCTGGCACCGTCTTGGTTGATCGCACTACCGCGCACCACACCCAACACGCGATGCCCCAGACGCTGCGCATCGGACAACCGCTCCACCACCAGCAAGCCCGCACCATCAGAGAAGCCCGCACCATCGGCACTTGCCGCGAACGACTTGCAGCGACCGTCCACGGCCAGACCGCGCTGACGGCTGAAGTCGATCAGCAACGCCGGGCTCGCCATCAACGTCACACCACCCGCCAACGCCAGCGAGCATTCCCCGTTGCGGACCGCCTGACACGCCAAGTGCAACGCCACCAGCGAGGAGGAGCACGCCGTGTCCACCGACACCGCCGGACCCTCGAACCCAAACGAATACGCCACCCGACCCGACACCACGCTGCTGAGCGAGCCGGTCAGGCGAAAGGTCTCACTCGCGCCTGCGCCTGTCTCCTGCGGCCCGAGGTAATCCAGCGTCGTCGTTCCCGCGAACACGCCGGTCTGACTCCCGCGCAGCGCCGCTGGGTCGATCCCCGCGTCCTCCAGCGCCTCCCAGGCGACCTCCAGCAGCATGCGTTGCTGCGGGTCCATCGCCAGCGCCTCGCGCGGGCTGATGCCGAAGAAATCGGCGTCGAAGTCGCCGATCCCCTGGATGAAGCCGCCCATCCGCGTGTAGCTCGTACCCACGTGATCGGGGTCGGGGTCGTAAACCGCATCCAGGTCCCAGCCGCGATCGGAAGGCAGAGGCGAAATGGCGTCGCGTCCCTCCGCGACGAGCTCCCATAGCTCCTGTGCGGTGTGCGCGCGCCCGGGATAGCGGCAGCTCATGCCAACGATCGCGATCGGCTCGTCCAGCGCCGCGCCGCGCCCGACCCTCGCCGCAGGCACGCGCGCAGCCGCAGGATCGGCGACCTCCACCTGGGCACGCAGAAACTCGGCAATCGCCTCGCAGTTCGGCCGATCGAATACCAGCGTCGCCGGCAGCGTCAAGTCCGTGTCGCCCGCCAGACGGGTGCGCAGCTCGACCGCGCCCAGCGAGTCGAGCCCCTGGTCTTTGAGGGAGCGCTGTGGATCGATCGCCGCGGGGGAGGCGTGGCCCAGCACCGCCGCCGCCTGGGCGCGAACGACCTCCAGGACCAATTCCTCCCACTCGCGCTCGGGGACGCCCGCGAGGCGTCGCGCCAACGAGTTGCCATGACTCGACCGTCGGCGCGAGGGCGCGCCGCGAACGAGTCCACCCAACACGACCGGCAGCACGCCGACACGCGCCTGGGCGCGCAGGCTCCCCATGTCCAGGCGCGCTGCCACGAGGTGCGCGCCGCCGACAGCTGCGGCACGGTCAAGCAGCGCGAGTCCTTCAGACGAGGAGAGCGGCGCGAGACCCTGACGCGCCATGCGCGCTCTGCCCGTCTCTCCGAGACCGCCCGTCATGCCGCTCGCCTGCGCCCACAGCCCCCACGCGAGTGATTGGCCGGCCAGCCCGCTCGCGAGCCGCACCTGCGCGAGCGCGTCGAGGAACGAGTTTGCAGCCGCGTAGTTGCCCTGCCCCGCGCCGCCGATCAAGCCCATCACCGAGGAGAACGTCACGAACTCGGCGAGCTCGATGCCCTCGGTCAGCTCGTGCAGGTTCAGCGCCGCGTCCACCTTGGGGCGCATCGCGCGCTCCAGCCGCTCGGGTGTCAGCGTCTCGATCAAACCGTCGTCGAGCACGCCCGCCGCATGAATCACCGAGCTAAGCGGACGCTCGGAGGGAATCGAAGCAATCAGCTGCTCAGCCTGAGCGCGGTCGGCGACGTCACAGGCCACTGCTTGCGCCTCGCAACCGAGCTCCGCGAGCTCCGCCACCAACTCCCCGGCGCCGTCCGCCTCGGGACCGCTGCGACTCGCCAGCAGCAGATGGCGCATACCGCGCTCGGATGCCAGATGGCGCGCTACGAGCGCACCCAGGCCACCTGTGCCGCCCGTGATCAGCACCGTGCCCTGCGGATCCACGGGCTGCGGGATCGTGAGCACGATCTTGCCTACGTGGCGCGCCTCGCGCATGAAGCGAAACGCCTCCATCCCATCGCGCACGTCCCAGGTCGTGATCGGGTGATGGGTGAGCGCTCCCCGCTCGAACAGCACGAGCAGCTCCTGCAGCATCTCCTGGATCCGCTGCGGCCCCGCCTCGTAGAGGTCGAACGCGTGGTAGCGCACCCCCCCATGCCGGTGCGCAAGCTGCTGCACGTCGCGGATGTCGGTCTTTCCCATCTCCAGGAAGCGCCCGCCGTCACGTGGGAGCAGCGCGAGTGACGCGTCGACGAACTCGCGCGTCAGCGAGTTCAGCACGACATCCACGCCCCGACCGCCCGTAGCGCCCAGGAACCTGTGCTCGAACTCCAGGTCGCGCGAGGAAGCCGTGTGCTCGGAATCCAGGCCGAGCCCGGCCAGCACCTGCGCCTTGGCGGGGCTCGCCGTCGCGAACACCTCTGCACCCAAATGGCGCGCCAGCTGCACAGCCGCCATTCCCACCCCGCCAGCGGCCGAGTGGACCAGTAGGGACTCACCCTCCTGCAACGCCGCCAGGTCGCGAAGACCGTAGTAGGCGGTCGCAAACACGATCGGCACCGCCGCGGCCTGCACGAACGACCAGCCCTCGGGAATCGGCACGACCCACTCCCGTGGCGTCACCGTTACCGGGCCGAATGCGTCGTCCATCAGCCCCATCACGCGGTCGCCGGGCGCGAGGTCAACCACGTCCTCGCCGACCTCGAGTACCACGCCGGCACCCTCAAGACCGATCGTCGTTTCGCCCCGTTCCCGTCCGATCCCGAGCGCGGTGTACACATCGTGGAAGTTGAGTCCAGCCGCGTGCACGGCCACGCGGACCTCGCCGGGGGCGAGCGGCGCCGATGCACGCGGGCTCGCTAGGAGCGTCAGATCCTCGAACGTCTCCAGGCGTTCACTGCCGAAATGCCAGTGCACCTCATCCCGCGGAGCCGACAGTGCTTGCGCGGCGTCCAGCACCGCTAGCCGCGGTACGTATGCGGTACCACCGCGCAGCGCCAGCTGCGACTCATCCGCGGCGATCAGCTTCGCCCACTCGGCTGCGTCACTCAGCCATTCAGCACCCGGTGCGACCGCGGGATCGCAATCGAAGATCGCAAAACTGCCCGGGCGCTCGGCCTGCGCGCCGCGCAGCAGCCCCCACACCGAAGCACCCGCGAGGTCGGGCACCTCACCGGCGAGGACCGCCACCGCACCGGTCGTCAGCAGTACCAACCGTGACCTCGCCAACACGTCTGCAGCCAGCCAGCCCTGGAGCAACTCGAGCGTCGCGCCCACGGCCCGGCGCGCAGCCTGCGCAGCATTCAAATCGCCAGCACCAGTGGGTATGGCGACAAACACGACGTCTGGCACCGGTGATCCGTCCTCGATCGCCGCCACGAGCTCGCTCAGACTCGTGTAATGCTCGCCATCGACACCGGCCAGCTGCAGGTCGGCGAGCAGCGCGCAATGCTGCGCTTCCTCGTGCGGTTGCTCGGCAAGCTGCAGCTCTGTCCATTCCAATCGGTGCAACGAGCCACCGGTGCCGAGTGCGCTTGCACGGAGGGGCCCGCCGGGGTCGACCGAGCGCAACACGAGCGAGCCGATCGACAGCACCGGCTCACCGGCATCGTCGAAGGCCATCAGCTGAACTTCGCCCTCGCCACGCACGAGACGCACCCGCAGCGCGGACACGCCGCTGCGATACAGGCTCACACCACTCAGCGAAAACGGAAGCATCGTTCCACTCGCCCGCGGTTCGTCGCCCTGCGCCGGCAAGCCGGCGTGCAGCGCTGCATCGAGGAGCGCGGGGTGGAGGATGTACTCGGCAGCTGCCGAGGCCGCTTGCTCGTCCAGCGTGACTTCGGCGTAGATCTCGCCGTCGTCGGTCTGCCATGCGGCTTGCAGGCCCTGGAAAACCGGGCCGTATTCGTAGCCGGTCTCGGCGAGACGGTCGTAGAGAAGCTCGACGTCGATCGCTCGCGCCTGCGCCGGCGGCCACTGAGCTGGTGGCTCGCGCGCAGCCAGCCCAAGCCCCTCAGTGCCACCACCGATCAGCAGCGTTCCGATGGCGTGTTGTGTCCAGGCGCTGTCTGTGTCTCGCTGTTCGCCGGCAGCAGCTTCGGGTTGTTCTCGGGAGTGGATCTGAATCTCGCGGCGGCCGTCCAGGTTGGGTTCGCCGAGTGCGACCTGTAGTTGCACGGCGGTGCCCTGCGCTAGCACCAACGGCGCCTGCAAAGTGAGCTCCTCCACGGTGTCACAGCCAACTTCTCCTGCGGTCGCCAGCGCCAGCTCAAGGAACGCCGTCGCGGGCAGCAACACGGTGTCCAGTACCGCGTGATCGGCAAGCCACGGGCTGGTGTCCAAAGACAAGCGACCGGTGAACAACCACTCATCACCGCCCGCGAGTTGCACCGCCGCACCCAGCAACGGATGACTGGCCGCACCCAACCCCATGCCACTCGCATCACCCACGCCGCGCTTGGGCGTGAGCCAGTAGCGCTCCCGTTGGAACGCATATCGCGGCAATTCAACCCGCTGCGCTCCACTATCCGCAAAGCACACACTCCAGTCGACCGGCGCGCCCACGACCCAAGCCTCCGCCAGTGAACGCAAGAACCGCTCGGTGCCGCCCTCCTCGCGCCGCAACGAACCCAACACCCCAACACGATCCGCAAGCCCCACAACCTCGAGTGTCTGGCCGATCGCACCAGTCAACACAGGGTGCGGGCTGACCTCGATAAACGCGTTTGCAGCAGGCGCCAGCGCGCGTGTAGCGTCCTCGAACCGCACCCGCTCGCGCAAGCTCTTGTACCAGTACTCCCCATCCAGCAATGCGGTGTCGAGAAACTCACCAGTTGCAGTCGAGAAGAACGAGACCCCACACGACACCGGCTCAATCCCCGCAAGCGCTTCAACGAGTTGATCGTGCAACTCCTCGACCGCCGCGGAGTGCGACGCGTAATCAACCGCTACCCGCCGCGCCCACACACCATCACGCTCACACACCACGAGCAGCTCATCCAACGCCTGCGACTCACCCGAAACGACCACCGCCGACGGACCATTCACCGCAGCAACCGACAAACGCCCACCCCACCCGCCAATCAGCTCTTCAACCCGACCCAAATCGAGCGCGACACTCACCATCCCACCACGACCCGCCAACACCTCACCCAGCAAACGGCTGCGCAATACCACTACCCGCGCCGCATCCTGAAGTGAAAGCCCACCCGCCGCACACGCCGCCGCGATCTCACCCTGCGAATGCCCGACCACCACACCCGGCTGCACACCAAACGAGCGCCACAACTCCGCCAACGCGACCATCACCGCAAACGACACCGGCTGCACCACATCCACCCGCTCCAACCCCGGAGCACCCACGACACCCCGCAACACATCCTCAACCCGCCAATCAACCAACCCCTCCAACGCCTCCCCACACTTCCCCAGGGCATCCCTGAACACAGGCGAGGAATCCAACAACCCAACCGCCATCCCCTCCCACTGCGCACCCTGACCCGGGAAAACAAACACCGGCTTCCCCGCACGAACCACACCACGCACAACACCCTCGCTCACACCACCATCCGTCAACGCCCCCAGCCCCCGCACCAACGCCTCGCGATCACCACCGAGGACGACACCACGGTCCTCCAACCCCGCACGAGCAGTGAGCGAGAACGCCACATCCCGCAGCGCACTCAGGGCATCATCGCCTTCGAGGAGCGGGTCGCCTGCCAAGCGCTCCCGCAACCGCCCAGCCTGACCACACAGCCCACCCACACCCCGACCCGACACAACCATCGGCACCACACCACAGCCCCACGTGCCAATCTCAGCTGCCTCGCCCTCGAGGGACTCTCGACCGACCGGCCGCCGCGCCGGCGGGGACACCTCCACCCGCGGCGCCTCTTCCAAGATCACGTGCGCGTTCGTACCGCTGATCCCAAACGACGACACCCCCGCACGCCGCGGCCGCTCACCAGCAGGCCACTCACGCGACTCCGTCAGCAGCTGCACCTCACCTGCCGACCAATCCACATGCGGCGTCGGCGCCTGCACATGCAACGTTTGCGGCAACCGCTCGTGCTCAAACGCCTTGAGCATCTTGATCACACCAGCCACACCGGCGGCGGCCTGGGGGTGACCGATGTTCGACTTGACCGACCCCAACCACAGTGGACCTCGCTCGCGCCGCTGACCGTAAGTAGCGAGCAGCGCCTGCGCCTCGATCGGATCACCCAGCGTGGTCCCGGTGCCGTGGGCCTCCACCGCATCCACTTCACCCGGCACGAGACCGGCATCCACGAGCGCCCGCCGAATCACCCGCTCCTGCGACGGGCCATTGGGCGCCGTCAACCCATTACTCGCCCCGTCCTGGTTGATTGCGCTGCCACGCACCACACCCAAAACGCGGTGCCCCAACCGCCGCGCAACGGACAACCGCTCCAGCACCAGCAAACCAACTCCCTCCGACCAGCCGATGCCTTCGGCGTCGGCCGCAAACGAGCGACAGCGCCCATCGCGCGAGAGTCCCCGCTGGCGAGAGAACTCGATGAGCATCGCCGGGCTCGCCATCAAAGTCACACCACCCGCCAGCGCCAGCCAGCACTCCCCGCTGCGGACCGCCTGGCACGCCAGATGCAGCGCCACCAGTGAGGAGGAGCACGCCGTGTCCACAGTGACCGCCGGCCCCTCGAACCCAAACGAATACGCCACCCGACCCGACGCCACGCTACCCAGCGAGCCGGTCAGGCGAAAGCCCTCAGCCTCTTCGCTGCCCGGGTCCTGCAGGGCGAGGTAGTCCTGAGAGCTCAATCCCGCGAAAATCCCCGTCTGGCTGCCGCGCAGCGATAGGGGGTCGATCCCTGCGTCGTCCAGCGCCTCCCACGTCGCTTCCAGCAACAACCGCTGCTGAGGATCTATCGCCGTCGCCTCGCGCGGGCCGATGCCGAAGAAGCCGGCGTCGAAATCGCCCACGTTCTCGATGAACCCGCCCTCACGCACGTAGCTGGTTCCCCGGCGATCGGGGTCGGGGTCGTACAGCGCCCCCAAATCCCAGCCGCGATCATTGGGGAGCGTGCCGATCGCATCGCCGCCGCGCGCCACGAGTTGCCACAGCTCCTCCGGGGTCCGAGCCCCCGGGTAGCGGCAACTCATTCCCACAATCGCCACCGGCTCGCCCGGATCCGCGTCGCGAGTGCTCGTCACGGACGTGCCGTTCACCTCAGGTCCGTCGTTTTTCGCCGCCGCGCACAGGAAGTCCACAACGGCAGCGACACTCGGTCGGTCGAACGCGAGTGACGCGGGCAGTCGCAGCCCGGTGGCGCGCGAGAGCCGAGCTTGCAACTCCAACGCGGACGCCGAGTCAAGGCCGAGCTCTTTGAACGCGCGGTGCGGCTCAACCGCATCCGCCGAGCTGGCGCCAACGATCTTCGCAACCTCCTCGCGCACGAGTCCGAGCAGGATCGCCTCCCACTCGCTCTCGGCAACGTCCGCCAGGCGTCCTCGCAATGCTCCGCTACTGGGCTTGGAGCGCGCATCCTGCTGGAAGATGGCGTCCGGGAGATCCACCCGCTTGGCTCCGGTCCCAGCGAAGAATGCCTCCCAGTCAACCTCCACCCCGTTCGCGTGCGCCTCCGCCAGCGAGCTGACGAGTCGCTCCGGTCCACGACCTCCACGCCGCAGGGAGCTCAAGACCGCCGCCTCCGCCCCGGCTATATCGTCAACCGTCGCTTGGACCCCAAGCGTGAGCGTCGGATGGGGACTGACCTCGATGAAGGTGCTCACACCACCGAGAACCAGCTCGCGGATCGCACGCTCGACCAGCGCCCGCTCACGTTCGTTTCGAAACCAGTACTCGGCGTTCAGCAGCTTCGTGTCAAGTGGTGCGCCGGTCAGCGTCGAGCAGAACTTCACGTTTCCCGTGTGCGGCTCGATCGGCGCGAGATCCTCCAGCAGCCGCTCGCGCATCCCGTCCATGGCCGGCGAGTGCGCCGCATAGTCAACCGCGATGCGCCGCGCCCACCCTCCTTGCAGATCACACGCCTCCAGCAACTCTTCGAGCGCGTCGACCTCCCCCGAGACAACCGCCGTCCGCGGCCCGGTGATCGCCGCCACCGACAGGCGCCCGTCCCACCGCGTGAGCATCTGCTCGACCTCGGCAATGGACCCGGAGACGACCGCCATGCCCCCCGTCCCCGCCATCTCCTCCGCCATTGCCAAGCTGCGCAAGGCCATCACACGCATGGCATCCCGCAACGACAACCCTCCTGCCACGTGGGCCGCCACGATCTCACCCATCGACTGGCCCACCACGGCAACGGGGTGCACCCCTAGCGATCGCCACCACGCCGCAAGCGCCACCATCACGGCAAACGTCGCCGGCTGCACCACATCTGAGCGCTCGAGCGACGGCGCTCCCTCAACGCCGCGCAGCACGTCCTCGAGCGACCAGTCCACGAACTCTGACAACGCATCGCCGCACGCCCGCAAAGCCTCGGCACAGACCGGCACGCGATCGAGCAGTTCGGCGCCCATACCCGGCCACTGCCCTCCCTGCCCCGGGAACACAAACACCGCGCCGCCTGCTCGTGCCACGCCGCGCACCAGCTCGGATCCTTCCCCGCTCTCACCGCTCGCCAGTGCCGCCAATCCCGCCAGCAAGCTCTCTCGATCGCCACCCAGCACGGCGCCACGCTCCTCGAGCTGGGGGCTCCGCTTCGCCAGCGAAAGTGCCACGTCGAGGATCTCCAGCTGCGGGTGGGCTAGCAGATACTCACGCAGCCGCTGCGCTTGCGCACACAACCCTGCCTCGTCCTTCCCCGAAAGGAGCAGCGGCGTCACGGCGAGCTCGCGCTCACGCATATTCGTATTTCGACTAGCGCGCCTGGCAGCCGCACCACCGAGAAACCTCTTCTTCATGCGACGCCCCCTACGCGTCTCCTATCGACGATTGGCCACAACGCACTTCCTTCACAGCTAGACGCGGCGTGCGCACCCCCCGTTGGGCGTACCCCGCAGATCGGCTAATAAGAAAACCATCCGCGTGTGGTGGCTTCCACGGCATATGTCTTGCGTACCTCCGTGCCTTCTACTCGATAGTGACCTGAGGCGTGTGCGTACTTGTCC
>DASYAP010000322.1:0-3958 GCA_036501265.1 Solirubrobacteraceae bacterium
ATCTCGGACATTGCCGAGTTCCTCCAGACCGAGGCCCGCGTCCCGCGCTCGCGTCGCCGCAGCCGGCGCGTCGCAGAGGGGATGGAGCCCGAGGAGTTGGAGCGCACGATCGTGGAGCTCGAGGAAGAGATGCTTCAAGCGGCCGAGGAGCTGCGGTTCGAGTACGCGGCGAAGCTTCGCGACGAAATCCGCGACCTGAGGCGCCAGCTCGACCAGGTCGTCGCGGCCGGTTAGCCTTCCCGCAACGCGGCGAGACGGGAGGTAACGGCGTGAGCCTGGATCGAGAAAGCATCGAGAGGAAGAATTTCCGCGTCGATGAGCGCGGCTACGACCCGGCCGCCGTCGATGCGCACCTCCGCGCGCTCGCCGACGAGGTCGAGGTGTTGAGGCGCGGCGCGCAGCACGCTCCCACGGAGACCCTCGCGCGTGCCGTTTCCGAGCAGGTGCGCGGGATCGTGGAGGCGGCCGAGAGCAGCGCGGAGGAGATACTCCGGGGTGCGGAACTCGAGGCCCAGGACATCCGTGCGCGAGCGTCGCAGGCGACGGAGCAGGCCACCGGTGAAGCCCAGCGCGTCCGTGAGCGCGCGACGGCTCACGCCCGTGAGTACGTCGAACGGCTCTCGGGCTCGATCTCTACGCTCCTCGGGCGGCTCGACGCCATCGATGGCGAGCTCCACTCGCTCACGGTCTCGCTGCGGAGTGAGACAGAGCGGCTGCGCGGCGAGCTGGCGGCGCTCGAGGATGAGCTCGAGGGCGTGACGGGCGTGACCGACGCCGCTGCGCCGGTGTTTGAGGCAACGCCCGCGGCGCCCGCGCGCGCTCCCGCCCGCTTCTCGGAGCCGATATCCGCCCCGGTGCGTGTACAGGAGCCCGCCATGAGTGCCGAAGTGACCGAGCCGGAGGCCGAGGTGAGCGAGGGCCCAGCCGAGCTTGCACCCGAATCGGCGAAGCTCGGTGACGAGCCGGTCGCGGAATTTCCTACCGCGGGAGCCGAGGCGAGTGCGCAGGCGGGAGCGGATCTCCCCACTTCTGAGCAGCCCACCTCGCAGGACATCGAAGGTGCTCGGCTGATCGCACTCAACATGGCGCTCAACGGAACGCCGCGGGAGGAAACTGAGCGCTATCTCGCCGAGAAATACAACCTCGCCAATCGGCAGCGCCTGCTGGACGAGGTGTACGCGAGCGTCCAGGGTTAAAGGACTCAGTCGGGCCCCAGGGGAACGTCTGTTCGCTTCACTAGACTCGCTCTAGTGGGTGAGCAGCTGATCGTCTCGGGCGCCCGAGAGCACAATCTCAAGAACGTCACGGTCGCGATTCCACGCGGCTCGATGACCGTCATCACGGGGCTTTCGGGGTCGGGCAAGTCCTCGTTGGCCTTCGACACGATCTACGCCGAAGGGCAGCGTCGGTACGTCGAGTCGCTCTCGGCATACGCCCGTCAGTTTTTGGGACAGATGGACAAGCCCGACGTGGACTCGATCGAAGGGCTCTCGCCGGCGATCTCGATCGACCAGAAGACGACCTCTCGTAACCCTCGGTCGACCGTAGGAACGGTGACCGAGATCTACGACTACCTCCGGCTCCTGTGGGCGCGGGTCGGGCATCCCCACTGCCATATCTGCGGGCGGCCCATCTCCGGCCAGTCCGCCGAGCAGATCATCGACCAAGTCATGGAGCTCGAGTCCGGCACTCGCTTCATGGTGCTGGCGCCGATCGTCCGCGGCCGCAAGGGCGAGTACGGCAAGCAGCTAGCCGAGCTGCGCGGCGAGGGGTTCGCGCGTGTGAAGGTAGACGGCGAGCTGCGACGCCTCGACGAGCCGATCGAGCTCGACAAGAAGTTCAAGCACGACATTTCGGTGGTCGTCGATCGGCTCGTCATGAAGGACGAGGTCCGCAAGCGACTGGCCGACTCGATCGAGACGGCGGTGGCGCTCGCCGAAGGTCTGGTGGAGATCGAACTGGTCGATGAGAAAGGCCCCGACCGGACGATGGTGTTCTCCGAGCGGTTCGCCTGCCCCGTCCACGGTCCGAGCCTGGTCGAGCTCGAACCGCGGATCTTCTCCTTCAACTCTCCGCATGGCGCGTGCCCGCGGTGCACCGGATTGGGGTCCCAGATGGAGATCGATCCGGAGCTTGTGGTGCCCGATCCGGGGCTTTCGATCGGTGAGGGAGCCATCGCGCCCTGGGCGGCGAGCGCGTCCGACTACTACGACCAGCTGACCCAGGCCATCGCCGAGCGCTACGGCGTAGACCTCGAGACACCTTGGCAGGACCTCTCCCCCCAGCAGCAGCGGTTCTTCCTGGACGGGACCGACGGCGATCGCGTGCAGCTGTCCTATCGCAACCGCTTCGGCCGCCGCCGCTCTTACGCCGCCCGGTTCGAGGGCATCCTCCCGAGCCTGGAGCGGCGCTACCGCGAGACCGACTCGGAGTTCACGCGCGAGAAGGTCGAGGAGTACATGACACTGCGGCCGTGTCCGGAGTGCGGCGGCGCGCGGCTGAGACCGGAGTCACGCGCGGTGCTGGTGTCGGGCATGCCGATCCACCACTTCACCTCGCTTACGGCACGCGCGGCCCTCCAATGGGTGGATTCGCTGCAGCTGTCAGAGCACGACCATCGCATCGCACGGCTCGTGCTCAGAGAGATCGCGGAGCGGCTGCAATTCCTGGATAACGTGGGTATCGGCTATTTGGCGCTGGATCGGGCTGCCGCCACGTTGTCCGGAGGCGAAGCTCAGCGGATCCGCCTTGCGACTCAGGTGGGCTCTTCACTTGTCGGAGTGCTCTACATCCTCGATGAGCCATCCATTGGTCTGCACCAACGCGACAACGCGAAGCTGATCGGGACGCTGGAGCGATTGCGGGACCTCGGAAACACCGTCCTGGTGGTCGAGCACGACGAGGGGACCATGCGCGCAGCCGACCATCTCGTGGATATGGGGCCGGGTGCCGGCGAGCACGGGGGATATGTGGTGGCGGAGGGGACCGCCGAGGATGTGGCGGAGATGCCCGAGTCGCTGACCGGGCAGTTCCTAGCTGGCACGAGGTCGATCGCGACCCCGCGCCGCAGGCGGCGGCCGACCGGGCATGTGCTGATCGAGGGCGCCTCCCAGCACAATCTCAAGCGCATCGACGTGAGGGTCCCGTTGGGGGTGCTGTGCTGTGTAACCGGCGTCTCGGGCTCGGGCAAGTCGACGCTGATCCTTGAGGTTCTCTTCAAGGCGCTCTCCAACCGCCTACATCGAACTCGACAGCGCGCCGGAGCCCACCGGCGGATCACCGGACTCGAGCAGCTCGACAAGGTCATCTACGTTGACCAGTCACCGATCGGCCGAACGCCGCGCTCCAATCCCGCGACCTACATTGGCCTGTTCGACCAGATACGCGAGCTCTTCTCCAAGACGCCTGAGGCACGCGCACGTGGCTACAAGCCGGGACGCTTCTCGTTCAACGTAAAGGGTGGTCGTTGCGAGGTGTGCCGCGGCGACGGCCAGATCAAGATCGAGATGCACTTCCTGCCGGATGTGTACGTCCCGTGCGAGCAGTGCCACGGCAAGCGCTACAACCGTGAGACGCTCGAGGTGCGCTTCAAGGGCAAGAACATCTCCGACGTCCTCGAGATGCCGATCGAGGAGGCCCATGAGTTCTTCGCTCACATCCCGAAGATCCGCCGCCGCCTACAGGCGCTGGTAGATGTGGGCCTCGGGTACATGCGGGTGGGGCAGCCCGCGACGACTCTCTCGGGCGGGGAGGCCCAGCGCGTCAAGCTGGCGGCCGAGCTCTGCAAGGTCGCGACGGGGCGGACGATGTACATCCTCGATGAGCCAACCACAGGTCTTCACTTCGCCGATATTCAGCGGCTGCTCGAGGTGCTCGAGCGGCTTGTGGAGACCGGCAATTCAGTGATCGTGATCGAGCACAACCTCGACGTGATTAAGGTCGCCGACCGGATCATCGA
>DASYAP010000323.1:0-16457 GCA_036501265.1 Solirubrobacteraceae bacterium
ACGTCGAATCGGCCGATATGAGCGGCGTGTCCGGAACCCCGACTTTCTTCATCAACGGCCGCCGGCACTACGGCGCCTATGACACAGCGACGCTGTCGGCCGCGGTGAGAGCCGCTCGCGCACGAGCGGCGGTGGTCAGCTAGCGCCTCGACGCCGCGGCGGGCGCTCGCGCACGAGCGGCGCAGTGCTTACCCAGTGGTCACCGGCTCGACCTGTGAGGGTCGCTTGCCGGTCACTCCGTTGAGCTCGTTGACGGCCCCGATCACGTCACCGCGGTCGTAGTAATCCGTGAGGATCAGGTTGGGAAGCATGCCGCGCTGTTTGTCGCACTGGCGCGCACGCCTGAGGATGAACGCGCGCTTGACGAGGGGTATGTTGGGACTCGGCCGGGGCGGGAAGATGTCAGCCCAGTTATTCATCATGAGCAGCGGATTGTTGGGCCGGCCCCGATATAGCTTGCAGCTGAACTGCGAGGGCTTCTTGGCGCCCAGCGGAGTGTCCTGGATCCAGCTGAACCCATTCGCGTTCCACGGGTACTTGCCACTCGTTTTGTTCTGCGCAAAGACGACTACGTTGTGGTGAGATGCGATCAGGGAGCCCAGTGTGGGGAGGGGCTGTCCGGACTGGAGCCTCGCCAGGTAATGGAAGAGTCCGGCGCGCTTGAACGCGCTTTCTAGGTCGCGCTCGGCGACGTAGTCCTCGTCGAAGAGGATGATCACCTGGTTGGGGTTGAGCTCAAGGAAGCGGCGGATGGTGCCAAGGAAACTGACCATGCGCGTAGCACCGAGCTCGCAGAGCGTGTGACATAACCAGATATCGCGTTTGCCGGAGTTGGGCGAGCCGCCGGCCAGGGAACGGCTAAAGCGCTGAAGCGCTCGCCGGGCCTTGGGATCGAGTTTCTCGGCCACCCGATTCACGCGCTTGCCCTCGGCGGAGATATCCGTGTAGATCCGTCCGTCTGGCGTCTGGACGCCGTAGTGCGTTGAGATTTTGAAGAGCCGGATGCCGTTGTTGAGCTGCTGCGCGATCGCACGATCCTGATTGGCAACCAGCCACCCGGGTGAATCTGCGGCGGACATCGCGTTATGAGTGCCCGCGAAGACGACTTCGTTCAGGCGGCGGCTGCAGAGCTGGGCGTATCCGTCGCAGGTCCGAGGCGAGCTGGCGCTGGCTCTCGATGCACTTCCGGTAAGGAGGATCGCGACGATGATCGCCGCCGCGACTGTCGCGCCCACAGCACCGAGCGCGGCAGCATGACGTCGCCCAGGCCGCCTTCGAACCGGAGGCTGTGCTGGGGCGGTGGCAGCGACCAGCTCGCCAAGCCCCACGTAGATCAGCAGCGCACCGGCTATGACGGCCAGAATCTGTAAGGCAAGCGTGGGCTTGACGACCACAAAAACCCCTACCACGAACACGAGCGCCCCGCGGGTAACGCGGAGAGGCGTCGTCGCGGGCCAGCGGGCGAGTGCGCCCAGCCGGCGCACCCCGGCCACCCCGGAGTAGGGCCTGAGCACCGAGGAGGAGGCCGCGGCGACGAGCCACGCCACCGCGCTAGCCACCAGCGTCCAGAGCAGTAGATCCCCCAGGTATGCGCTCCACAGTCCGCCGATCGCGCCGCGTACCTCGGCGGTCGTCAGCTCGTTGGCGCCAAAGCTGTGAGCTATCACGTAGCGCCTGAACACCTCCAGCGCGATCGCAAACGCGATCCCGATGACGCCCACGGCAACCCCGGCGCGTGTCACCGCACGTCGTCGATCTGGCGCTACAAAAATCCCCAGCGCTAGCAACAGCGCGGCGACTGGCGGCAGCACGATCCCCAGGAGGCGAATCTTTTCGCCGAAGCGAAGGGTCACCACGGCGAAGCTGCGTCGGCGCAGCGTGAGCAGGATCGAGTCCACCCGCTTTGGCAGGTCGGTGGCCAGCTTCGGCAGGTTGGTGGCCAGCTTCGGCGCGATCGCGCGCAGCGCCGAAGTGACCACGGTGCTGGCATCCGCGAGGTCAAACACGACGTTGCGGCCTTGACGCTGGAAAAGCAGCCGGTGGCCATGCTCGGCGGCCAGGCGAACGAGAGGACTGAAGGGCTTCGAGCCCACCGCGATGTCGACCGCCGACTCGACCACTGGCCGCGCGGCGATTATGTCCGGAAGAGCAGGCTCGAGAATCTGCACCGCGATCTCCCGCGCCACAACATGCCGGACGTAAGGCTGCTGCACAGCGTCCACCGCGCGATCGGCAAACGCCGAGGAGTCCAGGATTTCTTCGCGGACATACAGCGTTACGCCGCCGATCAGTACGGCCAGGGACGCCAACAAGAGCAGCGCCATGCTGGTGGCGCCGCGGACACGACTCCACCGAGCCACCGCGCGACGCTCATCGCCCGCAGCGACTGCGACCGACTCACTCATCGCGGAGGGACTCGCGAGCCACCTCGTCTTTTGCGACTGCGGGTTCGAGCGCCGGCGAACCTGCAGGAGCGCCCACGATCGCGTCATACACCCGCCGCCGGCGGCCGTCGATGCGCGCCCAGCGAGCCTCCGCCCGTGCACGCTTTCGCCCACCGGGCTTGTAAAAGCGCCGGGCCCAGGGCGAACGGGGTGATGCCAGCCGAATCGCCCCCACGAGCGAGAACACGGGCAAGAAGATGCCAAGCATCGCCAGAATCCGCTTCCCCTTGATGATCGCCAGCGCAGCCAGAAGTACGTCGATGACAATGCCGAGGACCAGCGTGTCAATCGATGCGGATCGGTTTGGAAGATCCAGGGGAGCGACCCCGAGCAGGACCAGGGCACCCAGCACCGTCACGACGATCACCGCGGTGAATGAGGAGCGGCCCTCCTCTGCCCAGTAGACGTCACGCAGGTGGATCCAGAGCGCGAACTCGTCCATGGTGAATCCGGCGCCGACGCCGAACGCGGCCGCCAGCAACTCGCGTCCCGGGCTGCCCAGATCCGTGACGAAGCCCAGAAAGCCAGAGACGAGCATAAGGAAGATCCCCCACACCAGATGGTGCAGGTGAAGCCCACCCTCTGTCACCACGCTTCCGGGCCACCACGGCACCCTGGGACTGCGGATCAGGCGCGCGCTCGTGCGGATGAACAAAAACGAGACCAGGAATGACCCGAGCAGCACAAATCCAGCGCGCTGCGTCTCGAGATCCAGAAAGTGAGCCGGAAACTGGAAGTTGAGCGTGAGGCTCAAGCCCGCGATTACAGGTGGCACTGACCTCTCCTTGCGAAATCCCTACCGGGGCGGAGCAAGCCGCGCAGGACGGTTGAGTCAGCCATCGTCGAAGGAGTCGATTGGGTGGTTCTCGCGAAGGTACTCAGCGAAGAGTGGGACGGTGAAGTCGAGCTGGCCGCGCCGCGGGCTCCACACCAGGCCCTTGGCGATGAGCGATTCTCGGTGAACGGAGACTCCGCGCTGGTCGCGGGCGCCGTAGACGCGAGCGACCTCTGACGTGCGATATGGAGGATCCCCGAGCGATGTCATTGCGGCGAGGTAGCGCTGCTCGGCATCGGTCGCCATCTGGAAGCGGGTGCCAAAGAAGTTGCGCGCGAGGGAGTCAGAGACGATCTCGCGCACTTCCTCGACGTCCGCGACGGTGACGCGCGATGCCTCGGCGTGGTTCCAGAGCTCGAGCCCGAATTCCTGCAGGAAGTATGGGTAGCCAGCTGATTCGCGCACAACCTGGCGGGCCGCGCCTTCCTCGTATTCGATTCCGCGGGTTGCGGCGGGAGAAATCAGCGCGGTGCGCGCGGCGGGGTCGCTGAGGCGGCCGAGTTCGTGGTACTGAAACAGGCGGTCCGCGTATGGCTTCGCCGACATGAGCCGTACTTGCAGGTCCGGCAGGCCGGCCGCGGCCATTGCGACGGGCAGCCCAGCGCGGCTCACGGCCTGGAAGGCGATGCAGATGGCCGCCAAGGACGCGGCGTCCAGGTTGTGCATCTCGTCGATTAAGAACAGGGCGCCCGAGCCGGCGGTCTGCGCCACCTCACCGATCTCGCGCACGAGATCGGTGAGATCCTGCTCGGGATCGCCGGAGTCCGCTACTCCGGACGCGGCTTCGGCGTCGAGCTTAAGCGAGACGGCGCCGGGGACGGCGACGCTGAACGCCTTTACCACTCCGAGCGCTCGCTCGACGCGCTCCTTGACACGGTGTCGGCGGCTCATCTCGCGCAGCACGCGCGCGGCCATCCTGGCGAAGGTCACGCGGAAGTCCGGCTGCGAGCCGACCTCTTGGACGTCGGTCGTCGCCCAGCCGGCCTCGGTCGCCAGCACGTCGAACTCCATCAGCAGCACGGTCTTGCCTACGCCGCGCAGGCCCGAGTAGATCAGGCTGCGCTCGTACCGCGCCGTGGCAAGGCGCTCGATCAGGGCCTGGAAGTTCTCAAGGTCGCCGTCACGGCCGGCGAGTGTCGGGGGCTTGCGTCCCGCGCCGGGTGTGTACGGGTTTTCGCGTTTGTGCATCCGATTCTGCGGCTTTCTAAAGAACCTCGTTGGGTTAACAGAAAATCACAGAAAGAGGCGGTTGCGCTACCCACATGTTTCTAACCTATGCCTTAGAAAGTTTTAGAAAGACCTGTCGTGGAGGCGACTTCCAAGCGTGGGCGTGATGTCAGGAGCCTTCCCGGATCGGCGACCTGTGTCTGACGGCGGGTGATGCGCCCCGTCGTGTCGGGCTTCGTTACCGCTCGAGGTAGCTGGCGAGGTTGTCCAGTGAGGAGCCGAGCCCGGCAGCGTGATCCTCCGCCTGCTGGCCGCTGGTGCTCGTGGGCGAATTCAGCAGCGCGGCGTTCGAAGCTGGTGCCTTAGCGCCGCTCGATCGCCAGCGCCGTCCGTCGGCGGCCGGTTGCTCAGGGCTCGGGGGCTTGAGTCTGAGCAAGCACCAGGTCGCCTCAGTGTTAACTGCTCCTTTGCCTCGGGGAGCGCCAGCCGGGTCGTCGGCAGGACATCAGACGGTCGAGCGCTGAGTCCCGTTGACTGCTCCATCGCCCGCCGGATCCGGCAGTGCGGCGCGGGCCGCAACACCGCTCTGCTCCATCATTACGCCAGCGTCAGAAACGGCGCGTTAGGTGGTTTGCTTAGCGTGGTGTGGATGAGGTAGGGTGCGGAATTATTGCGGCGGGCAAGGGGCGCGCGGCCACGGGAAGGGGCGACTGGGATGTCTGGAATCAGTCGGGTGCGGTTGGCGGGCTTGTCGGGGGCGGCGAAATCCGCTGCTGGCGTGGCCGTTGTTGCGGGGGCGGTGGGGGCGCTGACGGTGGTGCCCATCACGGCCGCGTCGGCGCGAAGAGCGCACCGGAGCGCCGTCGGAGTGAGGGCCGCGTCGCGGGCGGTCCCGATCGACCCGCCGCCATCGGTCACGATCAACACAGACGCCCGCGGTGGGACGGGGATCGCGATCGAGGGGCCGACGCCCGCGTTCAACGCGTTTTACCCGGGCGACCCGGGCAGGTGGCTGCACATCGTGGTCTTGAACCGAGAGGACCTCGCGCTGGTCTCGAACACGAGCTATGACTGCCCGGAGGCAACAAAGTATCCGAAGCCGTCGCAGCTGGACCGGCTAAAGCCTTGTATCGACAGGGTAAGGGCGGATCTGGCCAAGCTCGAGAACCGCGACCACACGAACCTCGTGATCGCGACCTCCCAGTATGACGGCAATCCCAAGAGCGCCATTACGCAGCCGCCGGTCGGCATGGCCTCCGCGCTTCTGCCGTCGCTCGGGGCCCGGCCGTGGGACTGGTGGAAGCCGGACGGCTTCGTGTTTCGGGGGACCTACTCGGCGGTCGGCATAGCCGGCCAGCCGGGTCTGGGCAGTGAGAAGGTCGGCGGGCAACAGGCCCCGGGATCGGGGCGCTTGATCGACAACCTGGTCCGCGACAACGAGGGCAAATACGGGCTCGTGCCCGGGCAGCAGGTCGAGTACGACACGCAGGCCCCCGGATCAGGGGAAAAAACAAATGTGATCAAAATCGGAGATAAGACCTACGGCGCCGGAGCGGACCGCCCCAACCGCCTGAACGGGATCCAGGTCTTGATCGTGGATACGCAGACACTCGAGGCCAAGTCGTACTTCTTTGAGTCGTACGGTGGTCGCTACCTTCACGACTGGGCGGGCTTGGCTGAGGTCCTTCGCGCGGTCAATAGCGCCGCCCTTAAGCCGTTTGCACGGCCCAAGCTGGTGTTCTTCGCCACCCGCGGTGACTTCGATTTCGCCCCTTCCGAGGCGGGCGATGTGGTTCGCGTGGCCGATGAAATCACTAAAGATGGCGGCACCCGCACGCGTTTCATGCATGCGCTGTGGGCCGTCGCGCAGCATCCCGACCATCCCGACTCCTACACCCTGGTTGGCAAGGCAGGCGTAGGTACGGGCGAGGGCCATGAGGCGGTTGGAGGGCCAAAGAGCGGGACCGAGTTGAGCACTGTGCCCTTGACCGGGACGCTCGAGCGGACCGGGCCCTACTACGACTTCAGAACACAGAGCGCGGCCAACGCGGTTTCGCAGACCGCGCGCGGGGACGTCTTCACGGGCGCCACCCAGCTCCTTCAAACGGTGGGCGGCATGCACAGCGGGTGGCCCGAGCAAGGCAATCCTGGGCGTACCGCGGCGATTGAGTATTTGGGTGTGAAGGTCCTCGGCACGAAAGAGCCGCGGACGCAGTATTGGACGCTCCCCTGGACGGCAAACGAGTGGAACGGGATCTCCGCTGACATCGAACAACAGCCATATCCATTGGGAGGTACCAAGAAGTTCGGGCGCGAGGATCTTCGCTGGGCGAAGGACGAGTTAGAGAAAGAGATCGGATGGCTGAACAGCGAGCACGAGTATCTTCAGAAGCGGGCGAAACCGTTCACCGACACCACCCTCAAGAGCTGGTCCGAACTTCAGACAATTGCAAGCAAGATCGACAAGGAGGTCAAGGCTCCCGCCGATCAGACAACCAAGGCCCAGGTCGCGGCGATCGCCGAATTTGCCGTCGATCTGGCCAAGGAGTTGCCTTTAGCCGGCACGTCGATTGGGGCCACCGCCGCGATCTACAAGTTCGCCACCGAGTTCGCGTCGATCGGCGGCGAACCGGTGGAGGACACGTTTGACGTGAAGGTCAGCGAGGCCGGCGACGCCCTGGAGAAGCGCATGACGGCCGCCCAGCACTACCTGTCCGTCGAAGTGCCGGAGGTGGTCGCGAGCGACTACAAGAAGCTGGAGATCGTCGGATCGTGCGGATCGCCGCTGGTCAAGCAGCAAGTTGCCTGTCCGTTCAACCCGAGCGACTGGTCTTACACGAGCCTGGACCAGACGCACGCCGCGGAGGGACTACTGCGCGGCTCGAAGGTGGCGGCGTACGGCGCACTGTTGCCGGCAAAGTACCACGCCTACGAGCTTCCGGTGAGCAAGCACAAAGAAGCCAACAAGAAATACGCAGGACGCGTTTTCGTGCAGTGCTTCTATCCCTTCGCTGACGAGCCCGAGACGGGACAGGTTGCAATCCCGAAATCCGCCGACGAGAACGGCGATTACCAGATCACCGCTCTCGGTTACTTGACAGGAAAGGGCCTGGTCAACGACAGATGGGAGATGCACCCCCCGCCGGCAAGCGTGACCAACCCATTGTTTGGGACGCGATCCGGCGAGCTGGAGATCAACAAGGAAGAGTTCTTCTCGCGCTTCTATCCCAGCCGCGATTCCCTGCCGCACTATCCGGAGCGCGACACGCTGACCGGCTGGGACCTGGGCCTCTGCCAGTAGGCGCTAGACCGGGCTCGATACGACGGAGAAGAGGAGCAAACAGCGTGCCGGAGAGGGCTGCCAGACCGCGATGAGCATCCCGTCCGTAATCAAAGCGACGAAAAGTCGCCCGCGAGCGCGAACCTAGGCTCGAGCGTAAAAGCTCGCTTCGGCCCAAACCTCAACTCCTCGGCTTCGGGATGCGGGATCGCTTTCGTCGACACGCTGTCCCGTATGGTGCGATCGCGTTGGCGACGATGCGCTGTGGGCCGGTGCGTGCCGGACCGCGGGGCGTGCGGCCGCGTTGTTGGCGGGTCGCACGGTGCGAGCTCGGGCATTTCCCGCGTGGTGTTGTTGAGCAATTAGCCGGGGGTTGAGAGGTAGGCTTCGGTCGTGGCTCATCTCGACGGCTACAGCTTCGGGCGGATATCGGTTGATGGTTTCGAGCAGACCGATGATCTGATCGTGCTGCCCGATCGGGTGGTAGGGAACTGGTGGCGGCGTGGGGGGCACTCGCTCGCGCTCGAGGATCTCGAGGAGGTGCTCGACGAACTGCCCGAAAGGCTGATCGTCGGCGCGGGCGCCTATGGGCGGCTGCGTCCCGATCCGGCCGTGATCGCCGAGCTGGAGCGGCGGGGCGTGTCGCTTGAGTGCCTGCCCACGGGCGCGGCCGTGCACCGCTACAGCGAGCTCGACGAGCGGAGCGCCGCAGCGGCCCTACATCTGACGTGCTGAGGTCCTCCGGCGGTGGCGCGCTACGTGGAGCTTCGCCGTCACACCGCCAACGATGGCGACATGCTCACCGAGGAGGGAGCCCGGACGGCGCTAGAGGTTGGCAGGCGGCTCACCGGCCCGTACGCGCTCCTGGTGTCGAGTGGGGCACAGCGCGCAGCCAGTCGACGGCGGCGTAGTCGTCGAGCCGGCGTTGCGCTCAGCTGTCGAGGGCCGCTGGTTCGCCGCCTACAAGACGGCGGGGAGCGGCGAGCTGGCGGCGCTGCGCGAGGTCGACCCTGACCTGGTGCGCGAGGGCTCCGACCGCCTCGCCGGCGCCGTGCGCCGGATCCTCGCTCGACTCGCGGACGGGGAGCGCGCACTCGCCGTCGGGCACAGCCCGACCAACGAGGCGGCCGTCCTCGGTCTCACCGGCGAGATCGTCGCGCCGATCTCGAAAGGGGCGGGTGTGCTCGTGATCGCTGAGGGCGGTCACGCCCGGGTCAAGCCGCTGCCATGAACCGGCTCCCGGACCGCCTCGCCGCCCCCATTTCGTCCGCCGGTCGCCGCGCTGGCGACTCCGTCTGTCGCCAAGGGAATCGCGGCGCCGTCGGCCAGCGCAGTTTCGAAACGATCGTCCGTAGCTCGAACGCTCGAGTTGCCGTGGACACCTGGCCCGGCGCGGACCCGGGGTAAGATCGGATGCCGAGCGCGACGATGGCTGACCCGCCTGACTTCCCGCAGTTCAGCACCAAGACCTGGGACACCCTTCGCGAGTTCGACTCCCGACTCCAAGCCGACCCTGGGTACCAGGAGCACGCTCGGCTCTAGGCGTTCAATCACTCGCTGTCCGCAGTCTTCGAGCGCAACCGGCAAGCGTTGCTCGGTCCGGTTCTCGCGGCGTCGTTCAGCTTGGACCTGGCGATGAAGCTCATCCCGGGAGTGGACGACAAGGCGCGTGAGGAGCTACTCGCCGAGGTTACTCAGCGGCTCCACAACTACGTCGCCGGGACGATGACGCTCGTGGATCACTCGAGGCGTCTGTTGCGAGGCAGGAGCGGCGCGGTGGTGGACGAGTTCGGTGCGAAGCTGGCAAGCGTCGTTGAGAACCCGGAGATCCTCTTCGTCCGGGACCTGAGGAATTTCATGCTTCACGGGTCGCTGCCGTTGATCGCGCACCGGCTCCGCCTGAGGGGTGGCGAGGGCGAGGCTACTTAGGGTCGCAGCGACCTGCTGCTCCAAACAGCCGACCTTCTCGCCTGGGCCAAGTGGACGCGGGCCAGCCGGGACTGGCTCGAGAGTCAGACCCAAGGACGTGGCGCTAGGGAGCAGTTCGTATCCGATCACCAGCCGCCGAACGCGCTGCTCGTCGCTGTGGACGAGACGGACGTGGTGTCTCAGACTTTCGCGGCACGCGCACACGCGAGCTTCGGCTCGTCAAGCAGCTCGAAGCGTGACCCGCTCGAGCAACCACCGAATGCGTGACTGCGGTCGCGCAAACCCGCCGGGGATGACTTCTCCGATCTGCCAGCAGGGAGCGTCGCGCTGCCGGCGTCGGACTACTGCGAACGCCCGCGCCTGCGAGAGCCCTCCGCGCCCGAGCCGACACTCCTGACGAGGAAGGCGGGACAACGTGCGTTGAATGTCGGAGCCCTAGGGGCTCGTCCCTGCCTGGCACATGTCGCTAGCGAAGCGACGGGCTGCGCCCTAACGCGAGCGGTTCGCGACGTAAGCCCGCACGTCGGCGACGCTCCACCAGTTACCGCTCGATGCGGTCAATGTGAGGCGTACGAAGCGGATCGGCGTGCCGCTCAGCGGGATCGAGGTCAGCTGGCCGCTGCCGGCGCCGGTCGCGGCCGTCGTCCATGTGGTGCCGTCGGTGCTCGTCTGAAGCGTGTACCCACGCGGGAAGTCGCCCAGGTTGACGCCGGTGTCGTACACGATCTGGCGCACTGCTTCCAGATGCCCGAAGTCGACCTGGAGCCACTGACCCGGCTGCTGACCTGCACCGGTCTGATACAGCGTGCTCGCGTCATCATCGACGGCGTTGCCGGCCACGTTGCCCTGACAGCACGGATCCGTCGGTCCGGCTGGGTCGGCGGTGGCCGTCCAGCCCGACGGATCGAGCTCACGCAGGTTGTCGCTGGCGCCCGGGTTGCCCGGCCATGTGAAGGTCGCCAGCGAATCACCCGGCAGGGTGTACGTGAAGCTTTCGCCGCCTTCGCTGATGCCGACCGCCTGGGGGTTGTCGTTCTCATTGTGTGCGACCACCACGGTCGTCCCGTCGGGATCGCGGAACGCGACATCCATTACCTCGCCGTTCCAGCCGGTCGTGCCGAACGACGTGCTCGCGATCCGGACCGCGCCCGGCTGCACGAAGCGGCTCAGGTGACCGAGCGTGTAGTACTCGGCGTCCGGGGTGATCTTGTCGCCGGGGCCGATCGTGAGGATCCCGGTGCAGTTGTCGCAGCCGCCGACATGAGGCCCGCCCGACGGGTCGAGCGCCACGTTCCAGTTGATGACGGTCTTGGCCCAGTTACGCGGTGATCCGATGATCAGGTTGCGCGCATGCCACTTGAGCGTGTCCGAGAATGTGTTGGCGGGATCGCTCGACTGGCTCCCGGAGCACTCGGTGAAGTAGATGTCCTTGTTGGGGAACTCCTTATGGAGGGTCGTCATCGCGCTCGGATCGCCGTAGTAGCAGTGGTATGCGGTTCCCGAAACCCAACGCGCGGCGGGCGAGGACAGGACCTCCTGCGGGTAGTCGTTGGTGTCCTGGGTCTCGTCCGGGGGCGTGCTGGCGATGTCGTTGGGATGCTCTGACCAGTTGTGGTCGTAGGCGAGGATCTTCGTGTGCAGGTGCGCCGCCTGGAGCATCGGCCCCAGGGCCTCGATCACGTTCTCCTCCTGCGCGGCTGGCATGTCGGTGCCCGGATAGCCGGCGGGGGTGCGGTTCTGCGGCTCATTCTGAACCGTGATCGCGTTGACCGTTACGCCCTGCGCGCGGTAGGCCTCGATGAACTTGGTCAAGTACAACGCGTAGGAGTGGTAGATCTGGGGCGTGTCGATCAGCCGGCCGCCGATCAGCGACTGGCTGGTCTTCATCCAGGCCGGCGGGCTCCAGGGCGTGGCGACGATCTGCAGCTTCGGGTTCAGCCGCTTGGCCTCGCGCAGCAGCGGCAGGATCTCGCCCTTGTCATGGGCGATGCTGAAGTGGCGCTGAGCGTAGTCGGTCTCGCCGGAGGGCACGTCGTCGTACGTGTACGGCGCCTTGGCGACGAAGTCCGACGCGCCGATCGGCTGCCTGAGGTAGCTGAGCCCATCGCCGGTGCGCGGATCGAACAGCATCCGCATCGCCTGCTCGCGCGTGGAGGGTGACATCCCGTACAGCACGACGGCCGAGGAATCGGTGATCGCGCCGCCGAAGCCGTCCATCGTCTGGAAGCTTCGCGACGGATCGATGACGATCGTAGGGGCGCTCGGCTGTGCGCTGGTGAACGCAACGGTTCCGGCGTCGGTGAGCTTGTCGGTGCCGTCTGCGGTCGTGATCCAGACGTGGACCCCGGTAACCCTGCCGACAGCGAGCGACTTCTGCACCGCCGACGAGGAAGCGATGAGGACGGTGAAGACAAGCGCGCCGACGGCGCCCAGCAGCAACAGCGAAATCCGTGGCCTCCAGCTCGGCCCCAAGGTTCGCGACGACATGTACAGACACCTCCTGCGTTTCAGCCTGACGGCTACCCACGCGGCGCTCCGCGAAAACAGGCGCTGTCCGGAGGACGATCGATCTGGACCAACCGAACCGCGGCTGCAGCCCGGCCGACCCAGCGAAACTCACGAGAAGTGAACCCGGTATCTGAGCCCCGGCCCTTCGGTGCAGAACCTATAGGCACCGTTGGTCTTGATCTCCCGGATTCAGCACTACCGAGGGCCAGCTCGGCTGGCCGATGTGGGTGAGATCCAGATCCGGCCGTACGCCGTGCATCCGCACGACGTCGACTTCGACGTCTGGGTCGCCGCCGCTCAGCGCATGCACGCCCAGATCCCCAAGGTCTGGCTGAACGCCACCAAAGGCCAGCGAGGAGAAGACCCGGCTGGCGTTCCGGGATCACGGCCTAAGGGTCTGACCCACCAGCACGATCGGTTTCGTCGCTCGGGCACGCGCCGGCGGGTGACCGCTTCGGCGACGTTCCGACGGTTAGCGAGCAGCGGCTCGGGCGGGTCCGCGGCAATCGCTTTTGCCCTGTGGGTCGTCCCCTGAGTTCGCGCCTCGTTTGCGACGGGTGCGGGCATCCCGCCAGCGTCGCTGCCGGAAACTGATGGCTTCACCTGGACTGCTGCTTCGCCGGTGCCAACCAGAAGCGTCTGGGTCATGCGGAGGTGCTGTTCGGGCTGCTCCTCCTCGATCAACTCACCAGTCTCACGGGTGGGATGGGCGCTCCCGCTTTCCGATCTGAATCCAGCAGCCATGCAGATTTCAGCCGAGCCGCTGTGGTCCGGGTCATCTTGCACGATCACGTTGCAGTTCGACCGGATTCGAATGCCTCCGATGCGCCACGAGGTGCTCAGCTGACGCCGTACGTCTTGCGCTCTGCGGGGGTGAGGGAGCGCGTCACGCGCGACCGCGCCAGGCGCAGCAGCGCGGAGGGGTTCTCGCAGTAGGTGCAGGCATCCCACAGGGTCACCTTGCCGGTTGCATCCCAGGTAAGTAAACCCTGGCTATCCGCGGTGAACGCAAGGCCATGCGGCGCGTCGGGCAACGGGATCACCCGCAGTTCGGTCAGACTGCGGGCGTCATACACGTGGGCGGTGCGGGCCAGGCCGACGGTCGCCAGGTAGCGACCGTCCGGGCTGTAAGCCACCGCCTGGACGCTTTGCGTGCTGGCGTGTAGTGGGCGGGTCGTGGGGGTGAGCGGCACACGGGCGACGTACACAGTGCCGTTCGAGCTGGCGATCGCGAGGCTGTGACCATCGGGGCTGAAGGCGAGCGAGTTCACGCTGCCGGGGAGGTGGATCAAGCCCCCGAGCCTGCGGCCGCTAACGGTGTTCCATACACCCACCTGACCGCAGTACGTACCCGCGGCAACCGCCGCGCCCGTTCGGCTGAACGCGTATGCCGGCCACGGGCAGCCGGTCGGCGCCGGCAATGTCCGCCGCAGCCCGGTACGGAGATCGATCAGCACCAGCGGCCTGCGGCCGGGCGTGTTGAAGCCTAGAGGCGGTCCCGGCCCAGTGAGGAGTAAGTCGCCGCCCGGGCTGATCACCGGGTCGCCGCCCGCTCCGTTGGGAAAGGTAATCGTTCGCACGATGCGACGGCCAGGCACGCTCCACTCTGACATCGGCGCGCTCTGCGCGCCCGGCGGTGCCGGGACGTCGGTGGCGAGCGTCCCGTCCCGCGAGAGCGACGCGTCGAGCTGCTGAGTCTGATGACTCATCACGAGCGGTGAGCCGACGGCCCGACCGGCGTCGGTGTAATGCTCGACCACGACCCCTTCGCCGGGCCGTGGCCCCGGATTGCCGATCGTGAGGAACCCGTCGGGCACCACCGCGAGCTGCGGGATCGACCCGCCGACGTCGATCGTACGCAGCGCGCGGCCGCCGATCCGTTCCGCACGCGCCGTCCCGTCCGCCGACGCGGTGATCACGAGGCGGTCGTCCGGGGAGATCACCACCCCGGTCACCTCCCGGGTGGCGGCGGCGTACGTGTCGACCGGTGCGCCGGTCGACACGTCCAGCACGCCGGCGGAGCCATCCTGGAAACCGTAGGCGAGGAGGCGGTCGTCGAGGCTGAAGGCGAGCCCGATCGGCGGTCCGTGGGAGAACGTCGGCGGCCGGAAGCCGCGCTCGGGTGCGAGCGTCTGGGCGTTGACGAGCTCGACCGTCCCGGTGCCGTCGGCACGGGCGAGGCCTACTGCAAGCGTCCGGCCGTCCGTGGACTGGACGGCGCCCGCCGAGCCGAGCACGCGCGTGGCGACAACCCGCCGGTCGATGTAGTCGTACAGCGCGAGCCCTGGGCCGCCGGCGTCGCCTTGGAACGTGAGCGCGAGCGTCCCAGGCCCTGCGAAGCTGAGACCGCTCAGGTATGCCATCGGCAGCGGCGGGTGGATCCAGATCGCCCGCCCAGTGCGATAGTTCCACACGACGAACACGCCGCGGCGTCCCAACGGGGCGCGCCCGAACGCGGCGAGGAGCGGCGCGTTCGTGTCGGGCTGCTCGCCTCCGAGCTCGGGGACCACCGGCCCGCGCCGCACCAGGGCGGCCGTCGTCGGGTCGAGTGCCACGAGGCGGTCGCCCACCGCGCCGACGAGGATGGCGCGGCGGCCGGCGTAGCTGAGCAGGCCCGCCGACTCCTTTGGCGAGCCGAGGGTGACCACGCGCTCGAGCCGACCGTTTCGAGCGTCAAGGAAACGCATCTTCCCGTCGCATAACCCCTCGGCCACCAGGTTGCTGCCGGGCGCCGGATCGAACTGGGGGTAAAGCGCGCCGCAGCCGATCTGCTCACCGGCCGGAGGTAGCCGGTAGCGGATCGTCGACGCGTCGAGCGCGGCCCGGAGTGCGAACATCGTCCCTGACGGCCCGTACGTGGCGTCTCGCCGCACCGCGGCCATCCCCAAGAGCACGGCCCGTTCGGGATCGATCGACAGCTGGGTCTCGCTCAGCGCTGCGAGCCGCTGGGCGTTCGCGCTCGACTCGGCGCTCACCGCCTTCTGGCGGGAGATCAGCGCGAACACGAGCAGCCCGACTGCGACGACGAGCATCCCGCTCACCGCCACGGTGAGCGTCCGCTGGCGGCGGCTCGCGGCCTGCCTGGCCGCCAGCAGGTACTCCTGCTCGAGCGCAGTCGGGCCGGGATCCTTGCCGGCCCCTGCCGCGAGCCATCGCTCGGCGTCGGCCAGTTCCGATCCGCGCAGCAGGACGCTGCGGTCCCGGCCCGCCTGCTCCCACTGCAGCGCCCGCAGCGTGATCCGGGTGTGTTGCCGCTCCCACTCGAGGTCGGTCTCGATCGCGTCGATCACGCGATTCACACCTGTGTCTTCTCCGACCGGGATCCAATTGCGAAGGCGAATCTCCGCTGGAATCTGCTCGTCCGGAGCGGGACGCAGCGCGAGCGGCACGATCCGCTTGTTCAGTGCAGAGGCGTGGGCGACCTCCTGATCGCAGAACTCAGAGCCGACCGAGTCGGGGCTGATCACGAACACGAACGCGTCGCTACCCTCGATCGCGCGGCGCAGCGCCTCGGGGAACTTCTCTGCGTCGCGGATCCCATCGACGTCGACCCACACGTCCTTGCCGCGATGCTTGAGATCATCGGCCAGCCGGCTTACGAACTCTGAATCGCTACGGGAGTACGAAACGAAGACGTCAGTCATCAACCCGGTCCTGGTTGTAGACATGCTGCGCGCGCGAACTGCCGCCGCACGGCAAGATTAGAGCCACCCACTAGACGGTCAAGCCGACCTCGTTCTTCCCGCGCGGCCCGGCGTGGTGTCCGCCGAGCGGGAGGAGCCTCTTGTTGCGGCGCGCGAGTGAGGTCCGATTAGAGTCTCGGCGTGGGGCGGTCTGAAGCTGCCACTTTCGGCGACCGAGCAGGCGCCCGTGCCGGAGCCTCGCCCCTGTTCTCTCTGGGACGATCAGCGAACGTCTCGTCGCCGACGCCAGACTGCTACGCGACCCCAGCGCGGTCGATCGCTTCCGAGGAGACGGTTGCGCAGGGGAATGCCGGCGATTATGACCTCTGACGCTCCGGACACCCCGCGAGAGCAAGCCTGCGAACACGCACAGGCTTCCGCATTCAGATCGGAAACCACTACTCTCATTCACCCGCTGCCGAGAGATGTGAAACGGGCTAAGAGGAGCGGGCTTGCGCTCGGCTGTCCGCACCCCGGAATGCAGCAGTGTGGCGGTCCACCTAGCGACAAATGCCGACGCTCGCTTTGCGTGCGCGCGTGTTGACTTAGCTGACGCTCGCCTTGCGACGGAGCGCGCCCAGGGATGATGAAGTCCCGCGGAGGCTTGCCGG
>DASYAP010000324.1:0-6664 GCA_036501265.1 Solirubrobacteraceae bacterium
TGACCCTCCGGCAGCCAATCCCGCGGATCCGGCGGCATCAAAAACACCTGCTCACGATCACACTCAAGAAAGTTCTGGGGCATACCAGAATGGTCCTCAACCCCCCGGACAGACCCCCGGTTTGCGCGACACCCACCGTCCCATGCGCAAGTGTGACGGCGGCCTGGCTGGCGCTCGCTGTCATGTGGTTGTAGTAGTCGTCGACCGCGCCGCAACTCGCCGAACTTGCCTAGGATCACTGTGGGTCGGTGTTCGCTGGGCGTAGAAAGCCTTGGCGTACGGCGTCTTTGATCAGCTCTTGCGCGTAAGCCCAAAGCTGTGGCGAGGAGAGGCCGATCGGCTGGTTGATGGCAATCACCTGCTCCTCGGTCACCCCTACCTCTCTCCAGGTAGAGCCCTTCGTGAAGTAGTTGTTCAGTAGTGGCTGCAATCTGTCCATGGCCTTCGCGAAGCGTGCCTCCGGGGTCTTGTGGGCCTCGAACTTCTCCCACAACGCTCGCAGGCGCTGGCCCTGATAGCGACTATTTCCGCCGCCAGATGCCGTTGGGGGGGTGCTTGAGTTCAGCTGGCCGTATACGTTTCGCGACGCGATGACTCTCGAGATCCGACCTGTGAGTACTCGGCGTGAGCTGAGCGTCTTCATCAAGCTGCCGTGGCGCCTCTACCGCGATGAGCCCCGCTGGGTAGCGCCGTTGCTGATGGACCTCAAGAAGCGCCTGGACCAGCGCAAGAACCCGTTCTTCAAGCACGCGCAGGCGCAGTACTTCCTCGCCTACCGCGACGGGCAGCCCGTCGGTCGCATCAGCGCGCACATCGACCAGAACCTCAACGAGTTCCAAGGCAACGAGTGGGGCCTGTTCGGCTGGTTCGAGTGCGAGGACGACCCCGAGGCGGCACGCGCGCTGCTGGACGCCGCCGCGGTCTGGCTTCGCGAGCGCGGCCGCGACAGGATGGTCGGGCCGATGGACTTCACGACCAACGACGAGATCGGCGTCCTGATCGCCGGGCATGAGTACCCGCCGATCATTCTCTGCCCCTGGCATCACGCCTACTACCAGCAGCTCCTCGAGGACGCTGGCTTGGTCAAGGCGATGGACCTCTATATGTGGAGCCTGCACATCACCGGCCGCGAGCGCGTCCACCCCGCGATCTGGCAGGCCGCCGAGCAATTGGAAGCAGAGCACGGGATCCTCTGCCGCCCGTTCCGCAAGCGCGACCTGCAAGGAGAGGTCACGCGCTTCCTCGAGGTCTACAACTCCTCCTGGGGGCGCAACTGGGGCTTTGTGCCGCTCAACGAGGAGGAGGTCCGCCACTACGCCAATGACCTCAAACCCGTCCTCGATGAGAACTGGGCGATGGTCGCCGAACACAAGACCACCGGCGAGGTCGTCGGCGCAGCGCTCACGCTCCCCGACTTCAACCAAGTCCTCGCAAGACTCAACGGGCGGCTGCTGCCGTTCGGCTGGATCACCGCGCTATGCGCAAAAAGGAAGATCGACGCGGTCCGCGTGTTCGCGCTCGGCGTCAAGCCCGCCTACCAGCACACCGGTGTCGCCGCGCGCTTCTACCAAATGCACTTCGACGCCGCCCAGCGCACCCCTCAAAAGGGCGGCGAGATGGGCTGGATCCTCGAGACCAACACGCCGATGAACCGCGCGATGGAAGGCATGGGCGGCGAGATCAAGCGCCGCTACCGCGTCTACGAGCGGGCGCTATAGGACACCTGAATCAAGGGGCAGATCGATAGCTTCTCTCCGAATGGGCGAGTGCGCGATGGTGACCTCGCGTGAGAAGCGCGACCCAGGAGTGCTCTCAGATCGGATCTCGAAGACGTTACCTTTGGTCAGCGCACCCTAATTACTCGGATGTTCCGTAGCCGTCGTCGGTACGGAGACTAGCTATCAGTTCATAGAGGCGAAGCATGTCGCCGGCAATCTCGACTGTTCTCATCGAGCAAGGCGATGGATACCGCGACATCGGAGTGTCGTTCTCGTCCCCGCCTTCGACGGGGCCTGCTCCGATGCGCGTTCTCAAGCGCTCCTCTGCGGGAGTCCACATCTCGCTTTCGCGCACCAATGCGCGCCCCGAGCTCGAGGAGGTGGCGGCACCACTGACGCGCACGAGCAGTTCAAGGAGCTTGCCCTGGCTCGGCGTGACCGACGCGGGCGGGAGCCCTGCGGCTTCCTCGCGGTGAGCGCGGCCTGTAGCGCGACGTCCTCGCGGAGGAGCTGGCCGTTGATGTAGCGGTCCACCGCGCTCCCATATCTCCCGGGTCACGCTCGGGCTCCCTATTCGGTGAGGATGCCGACGGGCGTATGCCCTGGCATTTTCGCACGCTGCGCGTGCGTGGGCATGGGCAACGGCCCCGCATCCGCCGGGCCCCGGAACCCATGAGGAGTGGCATGAGCTTTTACGTGCGCAGGCGCGATATTGAGACAGGGCGCCTTGGTTGGACTGGCCCGATACGCAGCGAGCGCCAGGCAGAGCGCGAGGTCGCGGCTTGGGAGAGCTGCGGCTGGACGGCCGAGAAGCTGCCCTCCACGCCAGAGGTCCGCGCGGATGTGCGCGCGTGGGATCGAGAAGTAGAGGAGCGCCGGAATCCGCCAGCGCCCACGGGTGTCCTCGGTGGCCTTGGCGGTGTCCTGTGATCTTCCCGTGCCGCCCGTCGTGGACCGCCCGGTGTACCTCCCGGATGGATCGGTCGACCACCGGCCGCGCCCGCCACGGCGTGGTGCTGTGGTATTTGCCTGCGGTACCGAAGCTGACCCGACCCCCGGCGTGAGCGACCTACATCCCGGCTCGCCGTTCATCGACCGTGCGGCGGCGCACCTGAGCATGTGGCTCCGCGGACGCGAGGACTACATGCGCAAGCGCCAGTTGCTGCGGGGGAGCGCCGCTGGCGAGATCATCGTCTTGCCGCACGCGTTCCGCAGAGACCCGGAGATGCCATGAGTGCGCCGAGTACAGACCTCCAGCGGCAGGTGCTCAACGCGATGGTCGTCCTTGTCCGCGAGAAGCTGCGTCGTGAAGAAGACTCGACCGTCACCACGCGCGAGCTGGCTTTCCGCGCAAGTTAGACGGGCACCCTGATCGCGGCGGAGCCTTGCCCGACCAAATTTTCGCACGCTGGCGCGTGCGGCGCGTTGGGCGAAAGCCCGCACCCCGCGGGCTCAGACCACGAGGAATGACATGAACACAATCACCGACGCACCGAAGGTCGAACGAGACGCTGGGACGCGACAGCGGGATGGATCGGCCGGCGACGCCAACCCACGGACGCGCTCCGCCACCCGCGATGAGCTGCTCGGGAAGTACCGCGCCGCGTGCCGCGAACGCGATCACGGCGCGGACTTCGACACTCGCTGCATCGCCCGCTCGGAAGTTGAGTGGCTGAGCGCGGAGTTCGCGCTACTCGGGGTCTGGGTCTTCAACGGCGACTTCCGCGACCTCGCCCAGATCATCCCGTTCATTGAGGACTACTGGACGATCTACGAGGAGATCAAGGCCACCGGGGCGTACCCCTACAACTCCAGCTTCGAGGGTCGCATCCCGGGCCTCAAGGACGCGCTGCCTCGCAAGGAAACGCCGATCTACCTGCTCCAGCAGCTTCGCGGTCTCGTGGAGGGCCACGAGCACCTGGCGCAGATCCTCGACGCCGGCTACCGGCGCCTCACCGAGCTCGCCACGCAGGAGCGCTTCGCGAGCGTCGTCGTCTTCGACCGGGCCTACGCCGCCCAGCGCTACGACGACGCGCGGGTGGTCCCCGACGAGCACCGACGCCCGAGCGCTCTCCTTCCGAAGGGCAAGCGCACCCGCGGTCGGCGCTTGGCGTCATTCGATCAGGTCTACGTCCGATGAACGGACTCGACCATGTGTACGGCCTGCCGGGTGAGCCCGAGACGAACGAGATCGTCCTCCTCCGATGGACAGGAACTCACCACCTGCCGAATCGACTCGCCGGCGAGAGCGCGCGATTCACTCGCAAGACAAGCCGAGGGCTCTACGTCGTCATCCCGTCCTCAGAACCCTCGCGCGAGCTCAGAGTTCGCCGTCATCACATTCAACGAGGTCTCCTCTGATGAGCCGCGCACTATTGAGCCGGGCACTAACGGACTCCTTGCCAGCGAGCCCAAGGACCCGCGACGACTACTACTCGGGTCGCGGCGAGGCGCCCGGGGAATGGATCGGCGCTGGCGCCGAGGCCCTGGGGCTCTCTGGTCGGGTGACCACCGAGCAGTTCAACGCGCTGATCGCTGGGGCTGATCCACGGGATCCCGTCTTGCGGTTGCGCTCCTCCTCGCGTGATCCAAAGATCGCCGCGTTCGATCTGACGTTCTCGGCCCCCAAGTCGGTGAGTGTCCTCTTCGCGATCGCGCCGGAGGCAGTTTCGAGGGTGCTCGTCGAGTGCCATGAAGAGGCGGTCAGGGCGGCACTCGGGTATCTCGAGGACACCGCCGTGATGGTCCGCCGAGGGCACGGGGGAGAGCGCGTCGAGGCAGCCGGGGGTCTGGTCGCGGCTGCCTACCGGCATCGAATGAGCCGGGCCCTCGACCCGCAGCTGCATACCCACGTCGTCGCCGGGAACCTCGCTCGCGGGCCCGACGGCCGCTATACGAGCTTGCATAGCACGCTGCTCTACAAGGCTGCGAAGACGACCGGCACGCTCTACCAGGCCCACCTGCGGGCGCTCGTCACCGAGCGCCTCGGCCTCGAGTGGGGCGAGGTCAATAAGGGCGCGGCCGAGCTCGCCGACGTCCTGCAGCCCGTCATCGAGCACTTCTCAAAGCGCCGCCACGAGATGCTCCGCGAAGCCGAAGAGGGGGGTATCGGGCTCGGCACCAAGGCCTCCGCGGAACGCGCCGCGCTTGCGACACGCGACCGTAAGCAGTACGGCCTTGAGACCCACACCTGGCGCGAGGAGGAGCGTGCCCGCGCCAGCGAGCTCGGCCTCGGCACCGAAGAGGTAGCCGAGCTGCTGCGGGCCAGCGTCGGCCGCCTTGCGAGCGGTCTCGCCGTACGCGAAGTAGTCGATGAGCGCGCCTTGGGCGATCTGCTGGCCGGCGCCGAAGGCCTGACCGAACGAGCGAACACCTTCAATGAGCATCCAGTGCTGCAGGAGTTCGCGGCAGCCGCCCAGGCCGGCGCATTCGTCGAGGAGGTACGGGCGCAGGCGCAGCGGTTCGTCGAGCGTGCAGATGTCATCCCGACCGATCGCGGTGAGATGACCACCGCCGAGCTCATCAGCTGCGAGCGGCGCCTGATCGCATCCGCAATCGGGCGTGCTGAGGAGGGGGTCGCCGTCGTGGACCGAGCGCTCGTCGACCGCGCTGTCGCTAGTGCCGATCGGCCCCTGACCGCCGAGCAGGCCGCGGCTGTCCGGACGGTGATCGGCAGCGGCCACGGTGTGAGCGTGATCCAAGCGCTCGCCGGGACCGGCAAGACCTACACCGTCGGTGTGCTCCGGCAGGTCTACACCAGCGCGGGCTACCAAGTGCTCGGCGTCGCGCCGACAGGCCGCGCCGCCAGAGAGCTCGCCGAAGAGGCCGGCATCTCAGCGCGAACACTGGATCGCCTCTTGATCGATATCGACGTGCTCGGCGACCAGATGCCCCAAGGCTGCGTTGTCATCCTGGACGAGGCGGGCATGGCACCCACGAGGGGCAGCGCGCGACTGCTCGAGGCCGTCGAGCAGGCAGGCGCGAAGGTCATTGGCATCGGCGACCCTGGGCAGCTGGCCTCAGTACAGGCCGGCGGGTGGCTCGGCGCTGTCGGCCGCGCATTGGGGGCCGTCCGCCTCACCGAGGTGATGCGCCAGCGCGACCCCGCTGAGCGCCGGGCCCTCGGTGCGCTGCATGACCGTAGCCCACAGAACTATCTGCAATGGGCCGACCGCGCCGGACGTATAGCGACCTACAACGAACCGGCCGAGGCCCGCAGCCACGCGATCGAAGAATGGGCGCGTGCGACAGCCACCCACGGGCCAGCTCAAGCGGTGATGATCGCCCGTGACAACGACACTCGAGACGCGCTCAACCAAGCCGCCCGCGAGCTTCGACGCGAGCTCGGCGAGCTGGGCGAGGAGCGTTCATACGACAAGCTCGAGCTCGCCGTAGGTGACCGTGTGATCTGCCGCCGCAACGACAGCACCGTCGACGTCGACAACGGAATGCGCGGCACCGTGCGCCAGCTCGACCCCGACCGCGTCCTCATCAACACCGACAGCGGGCTGCTCCGCGAGCTACCCGCCGACTACGCGTCAGCGCACGTCGAGCACGCCTACGCGCTCACCGGCCACGGGATGCAGGGCGGCACCGTCGAGGCAGCCACAGTCGTCGCCTCCCCCTACGACCTCACCGCCGGATGGAGCTACACCGCGCTATCTCGTGCCCGCGGCCATACCCGTCTACTCGTCTACGAGAACCAGCTCAGCGAAGAGCGCAGCGAGTTTGCACCGGCAGACCACGCCTCCACTTCCGACAGACGCGACCTACTTACCCGCGTCGCCCAACGGATGCTCGAACGCGACGGTGGGTGTCGCGCAAAGTTGCTGCGGGCGATGGGTGAGAGCCAGCGGCGGTGACGGTGGTGCTCGTGGGGGTCGGGCTCTGCGGGCCTGGTGGGGTGTTGGTGAGGCCCTGGTGCTGTTTCAGGCGGCCTGGGCGGC
>DASYAP010000325.1:0-5845 GCA_036501265.1 Solirubrobacteraceae bacterium
GCTGGGTGGCGGCAGCCCACCGACGAGCCCGCGTTGCAGTTCAAGTCGCCGAGGACCGCGACGCTGTTGTCGACCGTATCGGGCACGTAGACGGTGTGGCGGGCGGCATCGACGACGGCCCAGCTCGGAGCGCCGGCCACCGCGATCGTCGGCGGGCGCGTGTCGCAGCCCGATGTGCGACTGCGGTTGCAGGTCTTCGCGTTGACTACGGACACGGTGTCGTCGAGCGGGTTGGTCACATAGACCGAGTGGTTGCCCGGGTCGACGGCGACCCCGATCGGATCGCGGCCCACTGTCACGTGGCGTTCAGGTTGTGAGGCGCAGCCCGAGGGGCGGGTCCCGTTGCAGCGCGAGCCGTCGACGACTGAGACCGTGCCCGGTCCTGAGGCGGAGGTCCCGTCGTGCGTGTTGGCGACGTACCGGTGTCGGTGGCCGGGTCCACCGCCACGGCGACGGGGGCTGGCCCCACGCGCACCGTACCCACAGGGGCGCACCCTGCCTTGTCCGACGACCTTGCACTTCGCCCCGTTGATCACCGACAGCGTGTCGCCGTGGGGCACCGGCTGGTTATTGGGATCCTGGCCGGTGTCTGGCGACATAGATCGTGTTGGTCCTCGGACTGAAATCGATACCGCTTGGGCCGCCGCCGACGGTCACCGTGGCGAACGGTTGGCTGGCGCACCCCGACCGGTGCGTGCCATTGCAAGAATTGCCGTCGATCACCGACACAGTTCCCGGCCTCGCGGCCTGGTTGGTCACGAACACGGTGTTCGTGACCGGGTCCACGGCGACGGCATCGCCGAACGCCCCAACCGCGACGGTGGCCGGTTTCTGGCTGCAGCCAGAGCTGTCGCTCGCGTTACACGTCGCTCCGTTGATCACCGAAACCTTGCCATCAACGGCATCGGAGACATAGACGGTGTCTGTCGCCTGATCCACCGCCAACCCCAATGGGAGGTGGCCGACGTGGACCACCGGCGCGTGCTTTCTGCACCCCGCCAGATGCTGTGCGCTGCACGCAGCTCTGTTTAGGGCCGAAACAGTGTTGTCGTTGGAATTCGTCACATACAGCGTGTGTGTCTTGTAGTTCTCGGCCGCAAACACAGGGCCGCTGCCCACCCCGGCAACGTGCAATCCGGGCCGGGCTGACGCAAACGCAGCGACCCCCGATCCCCGCGACGAGACCAGCCCAGGTGACCACGATGAACGAAGGGCCATCCAGTACCGCCCGGACGCCGTCGCTGGCGCCACGGCGAGCACGATCGACGTAGCGGCCACCACCAGTAGCGAGATCAGGCGTAGCGGTCTCGTTCGGCCCCCCGCGGTTTGCGATCTGTGTCGATCGAGCATCTGTGCTCCTTGATCGGATGAGCGTGTTCTGCTCATCGCCACCAGCGCCGTCCGAACAACCGCCATGCGCCAACACGGACCCAGCCCCACGGCGCCCAAACAGAAAACATCCACATCACCCCGATCCACGATGCGCGCCCCCCGGTCGCCTCACCCCCAAAACTACCTCGTCCACACAGCGTTAGGCAAACAACCTAACCGCCAGCTCAACGCTGGCGCAACGATCGCTCAGCACCAGTCTCGTCGGCGCTGTCGCGTCGGAGGAAACGGAACAGTGCCGATCGAGGGGAGCATGTGGACCGGTCGCGATCTACCTTGGAGAAGATCCGGTGGAGGCGGAACTCCTCACAGAACCGGGGCGCTGACAAGCCGCTGACAGATTCGGCCAAATCCCCCGTGGCCACGGACGATCTGGTCGCCTAGATCAGAACAGCTGATTCTCGCCGCCGAACACCTGACTCACCGAGCCGTCGGTGAAGATCTGGCGGATCGAGCTGGTGAGGAGATCGGCGCAGGAGAGGACACGGACGAAGTCAGGGGCACCCGGGGCCAGCGGGATCGTGTCGGTCACGACGATCTGCTCGAAGTTGGCGGCGGTCAGGTTGGTCCAGGCGTCTCCCGAGAACACGCCGTGGGTCGCGGCCGCGTAGACGCGTCGCGCGCCGGCGTCGTGGACCGCTTGCGCAGCCGCCTTCAAGGTGCCGGCGGTGTCAATGATGTCATCGACGATGACGGCGGTCTTGCCTTCCACCTCGCCGATCACGTAGCCGATCTCGGCGACCTGCTGGGCGGGCCGCTCCTTGTTGAGGATCGCGAGGTCGGCACCGATCCTGCTTGCGAATCGCTTGTTCAGCTTCACGCGGCCCGCGTCCGGGGCGACGACCACGAGGTCCTCGAGCGCGAGGTCGGCGAAGTACTGGGTAAGCATGAACATCGCGGTCATGTGGTCGCACGGTTTCTGGAAGAACCCCTGGATCTGCCCGGAGTGCAGGTCCATCGTCACGATGCGGTCGATGCCGGCGGTTTCAAGCATGTGGGCGACCAGCCGGGCGGTGATTGGCTCGCGAGGGGCCGACTTCTTCTCCTGACGCGAATACCCGTACCAGGGGGTGACGGCGATCACCCGGTGGGCTGAACCACCCACGGCCGCGTCGACCATCGCGAGCAACTCCATCAGCGAGTCATTGGGGCTGAGCCCGGCCTCCGGGTTGGCGCAGGTGGGCTGGACGATGAAGACGTCCGCGCCGCGCACGGATTCTTCGTAGCGGCAGTAGATCTCGCCGTTGGAGAACGTCCGGAGCGTCATCCTGCCCAATGCCACACCGAGCTTGTCAGCGATCCGCGCCGCGAGACCGGGGTGAGCTCGCCCGGCAACGAGCATCAACCGCTTGTTGTACTCGAGCTGCAGATCGCCCGCGGTCGGGTGTTCCTGCACGACGCTCATTGCGTCGCGAGTGTACGCCGGTGAGGCGACGGTGCCTGCCTCCTTACTCGCTCTCACCGGCGTCTTTGTTGGTGGCGGGCTGGTCGCTCGTCGGGCTCGTGGCAGGTCGTTCGCCGGTCGCGGTTTTCGCCCGTTCTTCGCGGCGCGCGGCGTAGCCCTCGACGTTTTGCTGGCGCTCCCGCGCCACGCCGAGCGCACCGGGCGGGACATCCTTGGTGATCACTGAGCCCGCCCCCGTGTAGGCGTCATCGCCGACGCTCACGGGCGCGATGAGTGACGTGTGGACTCCGCCCCTGACGCGCGCACCGATCGTGGTGCGGCTCTTTTTTTGGTAGTCGTAGTTGGCCGTGATCGTGCCGGCGCCGAGGTTGGTGCGCTCGCCGACGTCGGCGTCACCGACGTACGAAAGATGAGGCACCTTCGCGCCGGTGCCGATGTCCGAGTTCTTGATCTCGACGAATGTGCCCGCCTTGGTGCCGTCGTGCAGTACGGTCCCCGGCCGGAGGTACGCGAAGGGCCCGACACTCACGCCGTCGCCGATCGCTGCACCCGTGACGTAGGAGTGCACGACGGTCGAGCTCTCGCCGATGCGGGCGTCGACCACGGTGGACAACGGCCCGACGGTCGAGTTCGAGCCGACGCTTGTGTTGCCGCGCAGGCTCGTGAACGGCGCGATCACGGCGTCGGATCCGACCTCGACCTCGGCCTCGATCACGGTCGAATTCGGGTCGACGATCGTCACGCCGGCGAGCATGTGGCGCTCGTGGATGCGCCGTTGTGCGACCGCCCGGACCCTGGCCAGTTCAACCCGATCGTTGACGCCGAGTGTCTCGAGCGGGTCTTCGATCTCGTAGGCGTCCACGGTCCGCTCGTGGCGCCGGATCGCCGGAAGGACGTCGGGCAGGTAGAACTCGCCCTGGGCGTTGTCGGCGCGGACCTCGGAGAGGGCTGTTTGCAGCAGCTCGCCGTCAAACGCATAGAGGCCCGCGTTGACTTCTTGAATCTGAAGCTCGAGCGCGCTGGCGTCGCCAGCGGCCTTGGTCTCGACCACCCGCTCCACCGTGCCGTCGGGTGCGCGGACGACCCGGCCGAAGCGGCCGGGGTCCTCGAGGATCGCCGTGGCGATGGTCGCCCCCGCGCCCGAGCGATCGTGAGCTTCGACCAGCCGCTGGATCGTGTCCGGCGTGAAGAGCGGGTTGTCGCCGTTCACCACGACTACGGTGCCGGTGGATTGGAAGTGGTCGCTCGCGGCTTTGACCGCGTTGGCTGTCCCGAGCGCTCGCTCCTGGACCGCGACCTCAACTTGCCCGTCGAGGGCTCGATCGAGCGCCCTGGCCGGCCCGTCGACGACCACGACCTGGCCCGCGCCGGCCTCTCGGGCCGCCGCGACTGTCCAGTTGATCAGCGGTCGACCGCAGAGCGGGTGCAGGAGCTTGGGCGTGGCCGAGCGCATGCGTGTCCCCTCGCCGGCGGCGATGATCACAACGACCGGAGCGCTCACGCGGCGATGTTATCCGGCGGGGGATTCTGCGACTCAGCCGGCGGGTCGGCGGGGATCGCATTCGGGTGCCGGACGGAAAAGACCTCGAACCTGGACCTCGATAGGGGGAGCTGGGGAGCCAGGGTTCGAACCTGGGCCGGGAGGACCAAAACCTCCTGTGCTGCCAATTACACCACTCCCCAGAGTATTAGGAGAGGCCCGCGCTCACGTTAGCTCATGCGCGCGGGCCTCGTTTGCGGCCGACGGCCTTCCCAGGATGCGACCGATCTCATCCGGCAGCAGCGGATCCGCCAGTGCCGCCCGGACGTCGGCCGGGCGGTGGAGGGCGCGCTCCGCTCGGAGGATGCCGAGCTCGAGGCCGGCGGAGCGGACGGCCGCTGAAGTGAGCGTCATGACGTCCGGGCTGCGCCACGCTTGCTCGGGGAGGGCGAACAGCCTCGGCATGGGCCGGTTGATCCCGATCAGGTACAAGCCTCCCTCGAGCGCGGGGCCGAGGACCACGTCGCAACCGGCGGCCAGGTCGTCGAGCGCCGAGCGCGCGTGGTCAAGTCGGATTCGCGGAAGGTCCGGCCACACGATGAGCAGCGGGCCGGAGTGGCGGGCGAACACGCGCGCGGCGGCGTCAGCGAGCCGGCCCGCGATCCCGTCACCGTTCTGTGGGAATACCACGGTGCGAGGGGCGAGCAACAGTCGGATCTCGCTCGCTGCATCGGGTGGATCGTGGGCGACGTGGAGCGCCTCGGGTGCCACCTCACTCCCCCACCCCACCGCGACCTTGATCAGCTGGGCTTGAAGCGCCGCGCAGTGATCCGCGCCAATCAGAGGCTCGAGCGCTCGGCGGACTTCGCCCCGGCGTGGAGCGCGGGCCATGACCAAGACGGCGGGGTCGGCGTTCGTCATCCCTGTTCGAATCGGTACACGGTGCCCGTCGCCGATGGCGTGTCGCTTTCGACCCGCGGAAGGGCGCCTTTCAACATGTCGGCGAAGACCGCGCTGCCGCGGCCCATCAACTCGATCAGCGTGTCGACCGGCGTGGGCTCTTCTTTTTTCACCTCGTTGGCGTAGTCGGTCACGTAGCCGACGAGCGCGAACGGCAGCTCGAGCTCACCGCACAGCACCGTCTCGGGGCCGCCCGTTTGGCTGACCGCCGTGACGCCGCAGGCGGCTAGCTGCGCGATCTCCACCGGCGTGTTGAAGCGGGGCCCGTCCACGTGGCCGTAGACGCCACGGTCGCGGACCTCGTGTCCGACCGCCGCTGCTGCGTCTCGCAGAGCAAACCGCAGCGCTTCCGAGAAGGGGCCGCCGTGGAGGATCCAGTGGCCACGCGCGGCATCGCCTGGCTCCACGAAGAACGTGCACAGTGAGCCGTCGGGCAGACGGTTCGCCGCAAAGTGCAGGTCGTCGAAGACGACCAGTAAGCCGAGCGTCAGAGAGGGATCGACTGCGCCGCAGGCCGTGCAGCCAACCACCGCGGTCGCGCCGAGTTGTTTGAGCGCCCAGATGTTCGCCCTGTGGGTGACCTGGCTGGAGAGCCTGGCGTGGCCGCTTCC
>DASYAP010000326.1:0-9957 GCA_036501265.1 Solirubrobacteraceae bacterium
ACGTCTGGCTCGCTGATCGTGACGTTCATCCCCGAACTGTGGGCGACGCCCATCGCCCACAACAGCACGTCGCTGTCGGCCAGGGAGAGCCAGAAATGGTTTTCCCCCAGCCGCAAAAGCACGGGATCGTTGATGATTCCGCCGTCGGGTGCGGTGACGAACACATACTTGCATTGCCCCACCTGGCACTTGGCGAGGTCGCGGGCCACGAGCATGTTGGTGAAGTCGAAGGCGTCGGGTCCGGTGATCTCCACCTGCCGCTCGACGCCCACGTCCCACAGCGTCACCCCCTCGAGCAGCTCCCAGTACTCCGCGACCGGGTCGCCGTAGTGTCGCGGGTGATAAGTGTGGTTGTAGACGCTGTACATCGCGACCCCGTGCCGTCGCGACGCATAGAAGTAGGGCGACTTGCGGATGCGCGAGTAAAGGAGGATCTCCGGGTGCTCGTTGATGGTGGACAAGGGCCGTCTCCTCTGGCTCGGAAGCAGCTGTATGCGACTTATATATCAGCTGTGCGGCCTTGCGGGGAAACGACGCACCTAAGTGGGTCGCTCACCCGGCCGCGCCACGGCGTCGTCATCGATCCGCTCCGCCAGTAGCGTCGCCACATCGACGACCCGCATCTTCTCGCCCGCGCTTTGTACGCCGTCGTCAAGCATCACCGTGCAGAACGGACACGCCACGGCGAGCGTGTCCGCACCGGTGTCGGCTGCTTCATGGACGCGCTCCAGGTTGATGGAACCACCACGCTCCTCCATCCACATGTGCGCTCCGCCGGCGCCGCAGCAGAAGGTGTTCTTACGTGCGCGCGCCATCTCCACGGGCCGGCCGACCGCGGCGACCAGTTCGCGGGGACCCTCGAGGACATCGTTGTGCCGGGCGAGGTAGCAGGAGTCGTGGTACGTGATCGCATGGCCACCTTGCGTCGGCGCCAGTCGTCCGTCGCGCACCAGCTGCGCCAGCAGCTCGGAATGGTGGATCACTTCGTAGCGCCCGCCGAAGTCCGGGTACTCGTTGGCGAGGGTGTTGAAGCAGTGGGGACAGCTGGCGATGATCTTGGTGACTTCGGCCTCGTTCATTACGGCGACGTTTTGCTCGGCGAAGGCCTGGAAGAGGTATTCGTTGCCGATCCGGCGCGCGGGATCTCCCGTGCATGCCTCGCGAGGCCCCAGGATCGCGAAATCGATCCCCGCCGACTTCAACAGCGTTGCCGTTGACTGCGCAGTGCGCCGCGCTCGCTCGTCAAACGACGACGCGCACCCCACCCAATAGAGGTACTCGGGCGCGGGATCACCCGGCTCCAGCAGGCGGACCCCGAGGTCCGCGGCCCACTCTGCACGCTCTGACTGTGCCCGGCCCCAGGGGTTCGAGGCGCGCTCGATGTCTCGCAACATCGGTTCCGCCTCGGCCGGAAAGCTCGATTCGACCATGACCAGATGGCGCCGCAGGTCCACGATCTGATCGACGTGTTCGATCGACACAGGACAGACCTCGACGCAGGCCCCGCAGGTGACGCAGTCCCAGACCGACTGATCGGGGACCGCGTCCGGGACCAGGGCGGACTCCTCCTGGGCGAGCACCTGGTCGCGCAACCCCATGATCAGGAGCTTGGGCGAAAGCACCTTGCCGGTTCCAAACGCCGGGCATGCATCCTGGCAGCGGCCGCACTCGGTGCAGGAGAAGGTGTCGAGTACCTCCTTGAAGGTCAGATCGGCGGCGTTGCCGGAGCCGAAGCGGATGTCGGCGTCGTCTGCCTCGAAGTCGAGGGGCTCAAGCCGGCCGCCCGGGCCGGTCCTCCCAAACCAAACGTTGACGGCGGCGATGAAAATATGGAGGTGCTTGGAGCGAGGCAGGTACGCAAGGAACGCGAGGATCGTAAGCACGTGCGCCCACACGAACACCCGCTCGAGCACACGCGTGACATGGTCGGTTCCGAACAGGTGCGAGAGCGCGTAGGAGACAGGCGACCACGCGCGCGGCCACTCATTGAGGCCGAGTGCGATGCGGGTCGCGTGCCAGAGCAGCAGCGTGGTCGCGATCGTCGCGATCAGCGCCAGGATCAGATCGGCTTCGCCCAGGTGGCTGCCCTCGAACCTGCGCGGTCGCTGGATCTTGCGAATCCATAACGCCGCCAGTATCCCCGCCAGGACGAGTACCGCGAAGATGTCGACGAGGAGCGCGTACCAGCCCTGGTGTCCGAGCCACGGGAGCGTCGCGGTCCTGTCGACGACGCCGATCATGGCGATCACGATCGTCGGCAAAAGCACCAGAAAGCCCCAGAAGATGAACGCGTGCGCCAACCCAGGACCGAGCCGTGAAAGCAGCTTGCTCTGCCCGAGCACGACAGTCGCCTCGTTGCGCACGCGGCGCTGGACGTGTCCCGATCGGGAGACGGGCTGCGCGTCGGACAGGAGGCTCACAAGCGCCCGCACGCGGTGAGCGAATAGCCCCCCGCTCACGAGCACGGCGGCCCCAAGCACGGATGCGGCTACGGGCGACGCTATGCGCCTCTCGCCTTCCGGATCTCGGCGGAGATGGCCGGTACCACCTCGTGCAAGTCCCCGATCACTGCGTAGTCGGCGCTTGCGTAGATCGAGGCCTCGGCGTCGGGGTTGATCGCGAGCAACTTCTTTGCTCCCTTGCACCCTGCGAGGTGCTGGGTGGCCCCGCTTATCCCGCACGCGATGTAGATCTCGGGCGAGATCTTGGTGCCCGTTTGCCCGACCTGATCGGTGTGAGGACGCCAGCCCGCGCTGGTCACGGCCCGCGAGCATCCCACAGCTCCTCCCAACAGCGCGGCCAGCTCCTCGATCACGGCGAACCCTTCGGCCGAGCCAACGCCTCGCCCCCCGGAGACAACCACGTCCGCGTCGGCGAGCGACACCCCGGACGAACTCGTCGGTATGTGCTCGGCGACCGTGACCGCACCGTCCTCTGAGGGTGCGAGCTGGGTCAGCTCTAGTTCGGCGGGCTCCGCCGTGACGGCGTGCGGGGCGACGGTGGCCAATAGCGGCGAACCGTGTAGACGGGCGTCCTCGAGCAGGCTGCCGCCCCAACGTATTCGTGTCACGGTGGCTGGATCTCCCAGCGTGATCGAAACGCAGTTTGCGGCCATCGGGGTGTCGAGCATCGCGGCGAGGTGGGCAAGGACCTCATTGCCGCGGTCCGTTCCCGGCGCGAGTACTGCTGATGGAGCTCGTTGGTCGATCACCTCGCGCAGCGACCGGGCGAAAGCCCCCGGCGCGTAGACACCTGAAATCAAGATCGGACTGACCGTGTCATCGAGCCTCGACGCGAGCGTCAGCGCCTGCCGCGAGATCTCGTCGTCGGCGCTCGGCATAAAGACCAGGATCACGCCTACACCAACCCGAGCTCGCGCAGGACGCCTACCACCGCAGGTGCCGCGTCGGGCCCGCGCCCGAGCACTTCGACCTGCTTGCCCGAGCCTGGGGGCAGGTGCAGCCGGACCATCTCAAGACGCGACTCCTGGCGTACCGGCGTAGAGGTATCGACCGGCTTGCGCTTCGCACGCAGCCTTCCCGGCACGGAGGGGTAGCGAGGCAGGTTCAGGCCTTCCTTGACCGTGACGACCGCCGGCATCGCCACTTCGTAGACGTCACGGCCGTCCTGGACCTCCTGCTCACAGCGCACGTGGCCGTCGTGCACCGCGAGCCCCTTCACCCCGGTGACGCACGGCAGTCCCAGCGCGTAGGCGACCCGGAGCGGAACCTGGTAGTTGCCCGCGTCCGCCGACTCGTTGCCGAACAGAAGCAGGTCATATGGCTCCGGCTCGGCGGCAATAGCGTCCACGATCGCCGCGGCTGTGGCCTGCGGGTCCCACTCCTCTGCGCCGGTGACCAGGTGAACCGCTCGATCGACGCCAATCGCCATCATGTCGCGCAACTGCTCCTCGGCCTCGGGCGGCCCCAGGGTCAGGACGGTGGAGGAGCCGCCGAGCTGTTCGACCAAGCGCACAGCCTCCTCGGCGCCACACTCCTCATGCGGACTGACCGTGAAGCCAAGGTGGCGCGTGGAGATCGCGCGGGCGTCCTCGGTCAGGACGATCTTGCCCCCGGTCAGCGGGACGCGCTTGCAGCAGACCAGGATGTTCACGAGCGCACCCGCGCATTGTCGGGATCGAACACCGGCGTCGAGTCATTGGTAACGACCGTGACCGGGTACCGCTGGCCCATGTACTCGACGCTGAGCTGCTCGCCTACGACGGAGTGTTCTGGCGGGAGATAGCTCATCAGGATGTGTTTGCCGACTGAAGGGCCGGCGCCGGCGCTCGTTACGTACGAGCGCCGGCCTTTGCGATCTGTGATCGAGCCCCCCTCCGCGGTGAGGACTGGCTCGTCGCCGAGCATGTAGCGCTTGATCCCTGACTCCGACGTGTGGTCATCGACGGTCAGCGTGCAGAGGATGGCGGCCGGGTCTTCCTCGCGGTGACGGATGTGTGCTTCCTTGCCGATGAAATCTGCTTCCTTGACCTTGCCCCAGGCCATCCCCGCCTCGACGACGTTGTACTCCGATTCCAGTTCGAACCCGTAGGCGCGGTAGCACTTCTCGAGCCGGCCCGTCGTTCCGTAGACGCCGATGCCCGCAGGCACGATGCCGTGCGGGGTGCCGGCCTCCGCGATGACGTCCCAGAGCCGTTCCCCTTGCTCGATCGGCACGTAGAGCTCCCAGCCGAGGTCGCCGACGTACGAGATCCGGGAGATCAGAACCTCAAGCGAGTCGACCTCGATCGTGCGGCAGCGGGCAAAGGACAGCCCCTCGTGGGAGACATCGTCGCCGGTGACGCTCGAGAGAATGTCGCGGGCCCGCGGGCCCCACAGTCCGAGCGTGCACCAGCCGCTGGTCTGGTCGTGCACGTGGGCGGATCCGTCTTCGGGGAGGTGGTCCTTGAACCATTTGAGATCCGACATGCCAAAGGCGCCCCCCGTCACGACTCGAAACTGGTCCTCCCCCAGGCGCATGATCGTGAGGTCCTGCTTGAAGCCCCCGCTCGGCGTCAGCAGCGGCGTATAGACGACTCGGCCCACGGCGACGTCCATCTGTCGCATCGCCACGCGCTGAACGACGTCGAGCGCACGCGGGCCCAAGACGTCGAAGATCGCAAACGCGGTCAGGTCGATCATGGCCGCGCGATCGCGCATCGCGAGGTGTTCGGCGTTGATGATCGGCGACCACCACCGCGATTCCCATTCCGCCTCTCGACGCGAGACGCGATCGCCGTACTCCTCGAGCAGCGGCGCGTTTGACTGGAACCAGTGCGGCCGCTCCCAGCCCGCCGCCTCGAAGAACACCGCCCCGAGCCCCCGCTCGCGCTCGTAAAACGGCGGCAGGCGCACCCTGCGATCCGACTCCCACTGCTCGGAAGGGTGGACGATGCCGTACATCTTGTTGAACCCCTCTGAGGCTCGCGCCCTGATGTGCGCCCGGGTTCGCTGGCACGGGTACGCGCGTGCAATGTTCGACTCGTAGGCGTCGATCTCCGACTCGCCGTGGACCATCAGTTCGGCGATGGTCTTGCCTGCGCCCGGCCCCTCCTTGATCCAGATCGCGGTGGCCGACCAAAGTCCGGGCACCTCGGGTGCCTCTCCGATCAGCGGCATCCCGTCGTAGGTAACGGACAGCACGCCGTTGATCGCGTACTTCACGCCGACTGTCTCGTCGCCGACGATCTCCGGTATCAGCTCCAGCGCGATCTCCATCTGCGGGTCGAAGTCCTCCTGGGTGAACGGGAGCTCCGTTGGAGTCAGCGCTGCCTCGTCGATTGAGGGAATCTCGTCGGAGTCGAGCATTATCGGGCGGTGCGCGTATGAGCCGATCTCCAGGTTCGTGCCCTCCTGCCGCTCGTACATGTTGGTGTCCATGTCGCGGACGATGGGGTACTCGATCATGCCCTTGGCGTCCGCGAACCGCGGTGCCGGACCGATGTCGATCATTTGATGGACCATCGGCGTGAGCGGAATCGAGGCGCCGGCCATCTGCGCCAGGCGCGGGCTCCACGCCCCGCACGCGATCACCACCTGCTCGGTTTCGATGTCCCCCCGGGTAGTCCGCACGCGCCTCACCCGGCCGCCCTCGAGATCGATGCCGAGGACCTCGGTGTTGGCCGCGACCGTGAGGCCGTCGTGCGCCGCCTCCTCGCGCATCACGGTGGCGGCCCGCAGCGAGTCGACGACGCCCGCCCCAGGCGTGTAGAAACCTCCCAGGATCAGTCGCTGGTCGATGAACGGCACGAGCTCTCTGACCTGCTCGGGATTGAGCAGCGAGACCGGCTCGATCCCCCAGGTGCGCGCCGAAGCCATCTTTCGCGTGAGCTCCTGCATGCGCTCTTCCGTGCGCGCGATCTCAATCCCGCCGCTCTCGATGAAGACGTCGAGGTCCCGGTACTGGCGCATGCTCTCCAGCGTCAGCAGCGTCATCTCCTTGGAGTGATCCACTGGGAAGATGAAGTTGGAGGCGTGACCCGTCGAGCCGCCGGGGTTGGGAAGCGGCCCCTTGTCCAGGAGCGTGACGCCCGCCCGGCCGAGCCGGCAAAGGTGGTAGGCAACGCTGTTGCCCACGATCCCCGCGCCGATTACGACGACGCGCTGGGTGGACGGAAGCGCGCTGCTTTGCTCAGCGGCCGTCGTCATTCCCTGCTGTCCTCTTCGCCCCGTTGCTCACTCGACGGTCAGTCTTTGCCCCGTTGCTCACTCGACGGTCACCCCGCTGTCGTCACCCCGTTGGCACACTCGAGCGTGATATATCAGATGCAGGTCAGAGACGTCAACGAGTGGCTCCGCACTGAGCGCTCGCTGCGCTAGTCGATCGCTCTCAGTGGCGCTGCGCCAGCGCTCGCGCAAGCTTGCACTGGCGCGACCCGCAAACCGGACAGACGCCCGGCTCCATCGCGACCGGGACTCCGCTCGCGAGATGCATGGCATACAGGGTCATGCACGAGACCTTCCCCGGCTTGAGCGCGTGGAGGCAGCGTGCAAACCACCCGCCAAGCGGGTCCGGCTGCGGCGCAAGAGAGAGCTGCCCGGTATCGCTCATGGTCATACGCAATCGGTGACTGCCTGGATGATCGCACGAAAGGTGATGCGCCGCTGACAAATTTGTCACTGGGCAGACTCGCTCAGCCGTGCCGCGGTGAGAGCGAGCACGCGCGCGATCGTGAGGCCTGCCCGCTCGCCGTCCTCCGACGCGAAGTCTTTCGCGCCCTGGTCGGTGTGGAATGCCCAGCCGTCCTCTCGTCCGACCCCGATCAGCGCCGCGCGAGTGCGCCGGGAGATGTTTCCGAAGTCGGTCGCGAACGGAAGTGGCGGTGGATCGGCGACGAAGGGGCGTTCAAGCGCCCGGAAGGCGTCCGCCACCGTGTCCGTCAGCTCGGGATCTGGCCGGACGCCTTCATAGAGCGGGCCTTCCTCCCAGCCGCCGCCGAGCGCAGCGCGGAGTCGGGCGGCACGGTCGTTCAGCACCTGCTCGCTCGAGCCCCAGATGAGGAAGGTGCACTCGACCCGGAGGGCCGTCTTTTCCTCGACATCGCCGTCTAGGACGAGCCGCTCCAGCATGACTTCGCCGGGACGCTCGGCGTCGATCGCGGCGCGGGCGGCGGTGAGCGGCGCCTGCTCCGCGCCGCTGAGAGAGCGCGTCCCGAACACCGCCACGCGGTCGCGACGCATCCAAAGCGATTCGAGTGAGACCGTATCCAGGAATTCCGGGTGCGCGTATAGCGCGGCATCGATGTCGTCCCACAGTCCGGCTTGCACAGTCAGCGCCTTACCGCCGCCGCGCCGCACCGTACCCGGCGCGTGGATCTCGTCCGCCGGGCAGCCGATGACCGTCACGCCGCCGGCGAGCTGCTCACGGAGGTCTGCCAGTGCCGCGGCGGCCGCCGCGACGCCGCCTGCGATCGGTCCGTGACCACAGGAGTGCACCGGCTCGACGCGACCGTCATCGCGAAGAGTCGGCACCGCGTCGTATAGACAGACCAGGCCGACCGAGCGGCCGGGCCGCGTCCCCCGCAGCACGGCCCGAAAGGCGGTCGGCATCCCACCGACGCCGGTCTCGACGTCGAGACCAACGCCGGCGAGCGCCTCGCACAGGTACCGCGAGCACTCGTGCTCCTCGTGACCCAGCTCCGGATGCGCGTGCACAAATCGCATCACCTCGCCGACCAGCGGCGCCCGCGAGTCGACCGCCGCAAGTACGTCACGCTCGACAATCACGTCGTCAATACGACCTTCGTCGCCTCGCGTGCGTCGAAGGCCCGGTAGGCGGCCGCCGCCTCGTCGAGCGGCATGGTGTCGCTGATCACCGCCGACGGCCGCAGCACGCCTTCCTCGATCATGGCCAGCAGCCGCTCCCGGTCGCGTCCGGGATTGCCGATCGCGAACGTGAGCGTGATCTCCTTCTCGAACATGAGCGCGTTGTTAAGGGGAAAGTCGGGCTCGAAGTGCGCCCCGACGACCGAGATCACACCCTGGGGTCGCACGAGGCCGAGTGCCGACGCCAATGCAGCTTGCGCCCCAGACGCCTCGATCACCGCGTCGGCGCCGAGGCCGCCGGTGGCCGCCGCGACCACCTCCTGCACGTTGGTCGGATCGACGGCGGAGGCCCCCAACGACTCCGCCAGCTCGCGGCGGGCTTCGATTCTGTCCACGGCGATCACTCGCCGGCCCAACCCGGCGGCACAGATCACGGTCATCAAACCAACCGGGCCGCAGCCGAGCACCGCCACGACGTCGCCGAGGCCGATGGATGACCGCTCCACCGCCAAAAACCCGGTGGGCAGGATGTCGGCTACGAACACCGCGTCCTCATCTGAGACGTCGTCGGGCACCGGCCACAGACAGCGGTCGGCGCTGGGAACCCGCACGAGATCGGCCTGTCCCCCGTCCAGCCTCGGGTAGACGCCGGAGTAGCCGAACATCGCCCGCGAGGTGCACTGGGTAGCGCGGCCCGCCCGGCAATGGACGCAGGTGCCGTCCGAGATCATGCTCGTGTTCACGACCCGCTGACCGGGGCGCAGCGCGCCTGCGGCGTCGCCGGCCTCCTCCACCACTCCGACGAACTCGTGGCCCAGCGTGGTGCCGAGCTCGAAGCCGGGCGTGTGGCCGTGGTAGGGCAGCAGATCGGCGCCGCAGATGGCGGTGTGGGTGACGCGCACGATTGCGTCGGTGTCGTAGCGCAGCTGGGGATCGGGCACATCCTGGACCTCCACCCTTTCCGTGCCGACGAGCTTGACGGCCCTCACGCCGGTTGCTCCAGCTCGATCAGGTTGCGGTCGGGGTCCAGCGCGAAGCAGCGGTGTCCTCCCCAGGGCGGAGAGTATGGCTCGGCCAGGAACTGCACGCCACCGGCGCGTAGCTCTTCGTAGGCGTCGAGGCAGTCGGTGACCTCCAGCACCAGGATCGCTGAAAGCCGCGAGGGATCGGCCGGCGCCGCCATCTCCACCCCCGGCCGGTCCTGCGCGGGGTGTCCCTGCTCGGCCAGCGACAGTCGCGTGTCGGCGCGGACGAGCGTCGCGTAGGGCGGGTCGTCGTATGTCGCCTCGACCTCGAATCCGAGCCGGTCGCGATAGAAGTCAAGCGAGCGCTCGAAGTCAGAGACGGCCAGGATCGCCCCGGCTCGTGTGACCTCGACTGACATCAGACGCGGATGTGGCCGGCGTCCACGACCAGGTTCTGACCGGTGATCCAGCCGGCCTGATCCGAAGCCAGAAACGCCACCGCCGGGGCGATGTCCTCGGGGAGGCCGTGCCGTGGTATGGCCTGCAGTGCCTGCACGAAGTCGAAGGAGTCCTTGTGCGGCGTGGCGAGCGCCCCCTCGGTGCGGGTGATGCCCGGCGATACCGCGTTGGCCGTGATGCCGTACTTGCCCAGCTCCGTCGCCAGCGCCCGAATGAGTCCGATCACGCCTCCCTTTGCGGCCAGGTAGGGGCCCATGTTGGGCGTGCCG